>JBDSIC010000171.1:0-8351 GCA_039918195.1 Mucilaginibacter sp. | reverse complement strand
ATTGCGGATCTCTTCGTTGTCATAGATCTTATGCTCCATGGCTTTCTCTACATTAAGAATTTTACCTCTTAACGGCAGTATAGCTTGAAAACTCCTGTCACGGCCCTGCTTTGCCGTACCCCCTGCGGAGTCACCCTCTACAAGAAACAGTTCGCACATTCCCGGATCCTTTTCACTGCAATCAGCCAATTTACCTGGTAGTCCACCGCCGGTTAATACGCTCTTGCGCTGCACCATATCCCTTGCACGCTTAGCTGCGGCACGGGCCTGTGCGGCCAGTATTACTTTTTGTATGATGGTCTTAGCATCTTTAGGATTTTCTTCGAGGTATGCCTCTAAAACACGGCTGAGCGTAACATCTACAATACCCATAACCTCACTGTTACCCAGCTTGGTTTTTGTTTGGCCTTCAAACTGCGGCTCCTGTACCTTTACCGATATAACTGCGGTTAAGCCCTCGCGAAAGTCGTCGCCGGTAATTTCTACCTTAACATTTTTCAGCAGGCCTTCTTTATCAGCATATGATTTTAAGGTACGGGTCAACCCCATACGGAAACCGGCCACGTGTGTACCACCCTCAATAGTATTAATGTTGTTTACGTACGAATGCACATTTTCGGTATACGTATCGTTGTACTGCAATGCGAGTTCAACCGGGATGCCATTTTTTACACCTTCCAGGTATATAGGCTCGGGGATGATGGGGTTACGCGTACCGTCAAGGTATTTAACAAACTCCTTCAGGCCGCCTTCCGAAAAGAAATCTTCTTTAGGGTGCGTACCGTCCTCTTCTGTTTCGCGCTCGTCGGTTAACGATAAACGTATGCCCTTATTAAGAAATGCCAGCTCGCGTAAACGGGCCGCCAGTGTTTCGTATTTATAGTCAAGCGTGGTAGTAAATATTTCCGGGTCGGGCTGGAAAGTTTGGATGGTACCTGTTTTGTCAGATACGCCAATTTCTTTAACCGGGAACAGGGGTTTGCCCTGTGCATATTCCTGGGTAAATATCTTGCCTTCGCGGTGTACCACCGTCTTAACGTGGGTTGACAGGGCGTTAACGCAACTTACACCCACACCGTGCAAACCGCCGGATACCTTGTAAGTATCCTTGTCGAATTTACCGCCGGCGTGTAAAACCGTCATAACTATCTGCAGGGCAGAAATACCTTCTTTTTTGGTGATACCGGTGGGTATGCCACGACCGTTATCAGATACGGTGATAGAATTACCCGCGTGGATGATCACATCTATATCGGTACAGTAGCCGGCAAGAGCCTCATCTATCGAGTTATCCACTACCTCATATACCAGGTGGTGCAGGCCTTTAAAGCCGGTATCGCCAATATACATCGACGGCCTTTTACGCACGGCCTCCAGGCCTTCTAAAACCTGTATATTATCTGCTGAATAGTTTGATTTATCTTCTAATTGTTCTGATTGGTCTTCGATTTCTTCGCTCATAAGTATTTAAAACAGTAACCTTCAAAATTACACATTTTATACGGATAAACGGCAATGTTGATAAGTTATGACACTGTGGAAACTACTGATTTAAATGATTAGGATACTTATTACTAAAGTTTATATTTGTGAAATTTTTTTAAGACAAAGATAATGACAAAGAAGGCTTCGATTTTCACTAAACTAACATTAGGTTTACTTGTAGCAGGCACTATGGCCGCTTGTAACCAAAATAAAACTGCCGCTGTAAAACCGGCTGGCGACTCAACTGCTGCCGCTGCACCAGCGGGCGCGCCAAACAGCGGCGTAATTGTATACATTAACCAGGACACGCTATTGTCTAAATACAATTATGCTAAGGATATGTCTACCCGCCTGCAAGGCAAAGGCCGGTCGGCACAAAGCGACCTTGATTCGCGCAAACAGGCTTTTCAACGCGAGGTAGCAGAATACCAAAAAAATGCCAATACCCTGAGCGCCGAACAACGCGCGCCTATCGAGCAGCGCTTGCAGCGTAAGGGCCAGGAACTGCAAACGTATGAGCAAAATGCCAGCGCGCAATTCCAGAACGAAACGGGTACCGAAACTGAAAAACTATTTAACAAACTGGTTGAATACACCAAAAAATACGCTAAAGAAAAAGGCTACAAAATGGTGTTAAGCTATTCAAAAGCCAACCCAACCATTTTATATGGCGAAGAAACACTTGACGTTACCGCTGATGTGGTAAAAGGCTTGAACGACGAGTACGCGAAAGAGAAAAAATAACTTTTTGATGTGCAGACGATACAAAGCCGCAGTTGATTTAACCGCGGCTTTTTTATGTCAAATTAATTCTGCAATTGAATGCATTGTTGATTCGCCCTATTCTCTGGGACGCGGCGACCCAAGTGCAATTATTTTTAATTCAGGGTACATATGACCTTCGGGCAGATCCAATTGGACAACGTTTGTGACTATTTCATCATCCAATATAAATGTCACAGGGATAACAAACCTCGAATCATAGCTAATACTTCCCTTGGAAGCAGGTATCCATAAAAATTCTGATTGTTTTAGTGCGTTGATTATAGCATCCGCGCAATTGCCGCCAATATCATTCACTTTTTTTATATCAGATAGTTTTCCTTCTTTACTTACAACAAAAGAAATATATACTGTGCCGCTTATGTGGTTTCCTCTCGCCTCTAATGGGTATCCTACAACGTTGGATATTTTAGTTATAAATTCATGGTAACTTCCAATTACATGCGGGTAAATATCCGGTTCCGAATAATCCCAATTCGTTCCGTTTTTTATTGCAAATAATTCATTATTTTTCTCCTGATAGATTATTGATTTGTTATCATGATCGTACTTAAGAGATAACTTACCAATATCGTCGTAATACTCCCAAGTTCCAATTCTTATTTTGTTACTATTAATAGCTCCTCTTTCATAAACAAAATCGATATTTTGGATAGTTTCAGATGCTAATGTATTCTTTGCACGCCTACTAAATTCACCTGTGTCGGCAGAAAAACTAATGCCAACTGATTTAATTTCGCTGTGTTCGTCAAATATGAACGCGATCTTAACGTCATTAAAAGTTATCGCCTGAATCAAATCAGGATAGCTGTTTACATAAAAAAATAGACCCGGCATCTTAGCAAGGCTGTCTTTATTAAATCCGGCACTTAATTTATAGCCATTAATCACCAGGTCACCTTTGAACGTTTGCTTCGACGAGAATTTATATTTACCCGGCCTAATATCCGCATGCATCGAAGTTACCAACGTCTCTCCCGGCGGTTGATACAATTGCAATCCCAGTTTGTCATAAATATAAATATCATTAATTCCCTTGAAAACCCACTTAGATTTACCTAAAGCAGCTTCATATTGACTTTTGTCCGTACCGCTTTCAATCTGTTTCTGATTAATAAAATATCCGTGTGTATTAATCTCTATTAGCAATTGAGCGTTCGCTTTCGAACAAAAGAAAAGCAAAATCAACGGAATAACCAGTGTTATTTTGTTCATATATTTCAATATTATTCAAATTTTAAATTACTAAACAAAGCTATTAGTCTTAAACTTCGTCACTGCTCTCCGGTTCATTTGATTTTAAAAACCCCTCCTGCAGATCATCTATTTCCCGCCTGTCGCGCTTGGTTGGGCGGCCGGTGCCGCGGTCGCGTTTTAGCAGCGGCGACTGGAACATTGATTTAAACCCGTGGGTTTCTTCTACCGGGGTAAGGTCATCGTAAAAATTAACGGCTGTTTTGGCATCGGTCCGGTTTTCGAGCAGGCCGGTTACCTTTACGACTTTGCGGTCGGGACCCTTTGCTACGTTATAGGTGTCGCCAATTTTTACTTCGTAAGATGCCTTGAGGTTTTGCCCGTCTTTTTTTACACGACCGGCCTTGCAGGCCTCGGTAGCCAGGCTGCGCGTTTTAAACAGGCGTATGGCCCACAGGTATTTGTCTATGCGTAGTTTTTCTTTCTCGGGCATGATGCAAAGATAAACTAAACTACAATTTGGCGATTAGAAATTGCCCCGCTCTTCGAAAAAGGTTCATAGCAGTTATTGCCGTCTAACATTTCAAATTTGGTATGTAAAATGGCATTCTCAAAAACCTTATCAGTTTCTTCATTCAGTATACTCAAATGTAAATTTCCATACTGACAGATGCTTCCAACTATATTAAAACCTACATCACTAAAATTAAAATAAGGCAACGATGCATTGCACCTCACAAGCCAAAAAAAGTGCTTCATAAACTCCGGCAGATCATTTAAATCAACCTTTAAAGCACCATTAAAACTTTTGCTTACTTTATTAGCTGATAGATATTCTAAAGATTCTTTAACCGGCTTGTAATCATTGCTTTGGTATAACCATGGAGTTTTAGTTTCTCCCAAAAAAAGCAACGCCTCTGTTTTAAAGGAAGTGATAAGCTTGGTTAGTTCAATACCCAATAGTTTAGCGTGACCTTTAGCAGATTTAGATTGCAGCGTGATAATATAATTATCGTAAACCTCAGGGTGCGTTAATTCATCCCCCCAGTAATTAGTTTGCGGGAACTCCGGAAAATCTGAAAGAAATTGTTTACGGGATATTTTCTTTATCATAACTATTACTACATAGCCCACTGGCAACAAGCTACTTTTCTATCGCCTCAAAAAACGCCTTGCCAACCGGGCTGCTTAAAATTTTAACGCTGGCCATGTCGGCGCCGTATTTGGTAAAGTGGTTCCTGTCGCCCATGTAAGGTATGTTTTCAGGCGAAACCTTTGGCGCAGCGCCTTTGGTATATACCTCTACGTAGTATGGCTTAAATTTCGTTTTCAAAAACTCATCCATCTCCAGCGCTTCTTTATTTGAATATTTGGATGTAAGGTTTACATCGTACTCAATTTGCTTGGCGGCAATAAATGGATAGGTCATTTTATAGGTTTCGTTTTGCCCTATAATAACGACAGGGATATTGTATTTTTTGAAAATGTCTATAGTTGTTTCCAGGTCCTCTGCCAGTTGGTCCCGCTCTTTTTTGCCCTTTACCCAGTTGGCGCTTATCATTACGCCGTCTATCTTTTCGTGGTTACGGGGTACATACTCCGTGTAAATATAATGCATCAGGGCGCTGCAGCCGGCTTCGCCATTCTTTTTTACAATGGGCGTGCAGCCGCTGGCGGTAGCCTCCAGTAAATTAATGTTCTTTTTGCCGAATATCTGTTTAAACGTGCTCGAATATTGAGCAGCATGGCTATCGCCGATAAGCAGTATATTTTTGCGGGTACTGTCAATAGTTAAACAAAGTGCCTTGTTATACCCGTCGGCCTTCGCGTCGTTACGCGACATAAAGCAATCACCAAACTGGTTGTCCTTTTTTTTCTGCTCCTGGTTATCGTAATCAGATACGATGATGGATTGAGGCTTGAATAGTAGGCTGTTTGAATTATAAACGCTTAAACAACCCGCAATTATGGTTAATAGCGACCCGGATATCAATATCTGCTTAGTAGTTAGCTGTCTGCTCTCCACATATTTATAAGAAATGTAACCCAGTATAACGGCAAGCACAGTCAGTATGATCTTAAACGGCGTATGCATTTCTACACCGCAGTACAGGGCAATAACAAAAATGGGCCAGTGCCACAGGTATAACGAATACGATATTTTACCCACAAACTGCACCACGCCCCATTGCAGTACCTTAAAGCTATTGTAATTAGCTACGATGATCAAAAATGTGGCAAAAACCGGCAGCATGGTCATTGGGCCGGGCCAGTCCATTTTACTTCGCAGATACAAGAAGCAAAAGGCAATTAAGCCGTAACCTAAAAGGGCCAGGTACTTTCGGTATTTAAAATCTTTAACCAGGCCTTCACCAAAAAACGCGATGCCGCCGAAAAGCATTTCCCAGCACCGGCTGGGCAGCAAGTAAAACGAAGCGGTTGGGTCGGCTTTTGTATAGAGTATAGACCCAAAGAATATAAGCAGGGTTATTATCCCCAGCCCGGTGATATATGTTAACCCTTTTTTGAATACCTTATTAAATACAATAAGGATGAGCGGGTATATCATATAAAACTGCCACTCTACCGATAATGACCAGGTATGCAGCAGTATATTATCGTCGGACGCATTAAAAAAGTAGTTGGTGGTTTTCCAGTATAAAAAATTGGATACAAAGACCAGGCTGGCCGCGGCATTCTTCTCGTTCAGTTTATAATGCTTGGGGAAATAAAAGAAAAAGCAGGCCACTGTTAATACCAATATTAGGAACAGCAGCGCGGGCACTATCCGCTTAAGGCGCTTTTCGTAAAAACCCAGGAACGTAAAGGTGTTTTTATCTAACCCGGTACTGATGATCTTGGTCATGAGGTAGCCGGATATGACGAAAAACACATCAACACCCGAAAATCCCCCGCCGAAACCGCTGATCTTGTAATGAAAAAATAAAACTCCTGTTATTGCAATTGCCCTTAAGGCGTTAATGTCGAACCTGAATTGTTTTACCTCTTTAGTATCAATCATGCTAAATATAAAAAACTGAGTAAATATAGGTTTTTATAAAATAATCTTCAAAAAAAGCTAAGTTATTTTGCAAATTTGCTAATTATCTGTTTTTAATTTGTGCACATGCTTAAATGCGAAATAAATATTTTAAGCTATATCTTTGAAAAATACAATAGTTAATATATGAGTGAGGATAATTACTTCGGCGGGCCGGAAGTTAAAGATGAAGAAGATGCAGAAGACCCTAACGCCGTAGAAATATATTCTAAACAGGCCATCTGGGGGTTTACCATATTTTTTTCGACCTTATTTGGTGGTATTCTGCTGATGCAGAACCTAAGGGCTGCCGGTTATAAAAAAGCGGGGTATATGGTACTGCTGTTTTCTATAATTTATAAAATACTCACCGTTGCCTTTACGCTTATCGTAGGTATCAGGCTGCTTGGGGTCATATTTGATATTGCCGGCGGCGCTATACTGGCCGAGTATTTTTTTAGAAAATACTTCCCCGACGATGACTATTATCCCAAACCCATTTGGCGGGCACTGGCAGCGGCTATCCTATTGGCAATTTTACTGGTGATAGCCCTTTCTATAATGATAGTTAATGTACCGGGGTTAAAAGAACAATTGGAAGGTATCAAATAATATCACCCAAACAATTTGCGCAAAAATCCTTTTATTTGCGGAAAGATAATTTACATCAATGCAAGACCTTAAAAAACTTATTGAAGATGCCTGGGCAGACAGGAGCCTGTTGAAATACAACGACTATATTACTGCTATTGAAACTGTAATTGAACGCCTTGATAAAGGCCAGTACCGTGTAGCCGAGTGCATTACCGGCCGCTGGCATACTAACGAATGGATAAAGAAAGCGGTTATACTATACTTCCCTCTACGTGACATGGAAAAGATAGAGGTTGGCCCTTTTGTGTTTCATGATAAAATGAGGTTAAAGACCGATTACGCCGAAACAGGCGTACGCGTAGTGCCGCATGCTGTTGCCCGTTACGGCGCACATTTGGCAAAAGGCGTTATCATGATGCCATCGTATGTAAACATAGGCGCTTTTGTTGACGAGGGCACCATGGTTGATACCTGGGCTACCGTTGGCTCGTGCGCGCAAATAGGTAAAAACGTACACCTTAGCGGCGGCGTAGGCATAGGCGGCGTTTTAGAGCCTGTACAGGCCTCCCCTGTTATTATCGAGGACAACTGCTTTATAGGCTCAAGGGCTATTGTGGTTGAGGGTGTAGTGGTTGAAAAAGAAGCCGTATTAGGCGCTAACGTAGTGTTAACTGCCTCTACTAAAATAATTGATGTTACCGGCCCAACGCCTGTTGAATATAAAAGCCGTGTTCCGGCGCGTTCGGTTGTTATACCCGGCTCGTACACTAAAAAATTCCCTGCGGGCGATTTCCAGGTACCATGCGCGCTTATTATAGGTAAACGCAAGGAATCGACTGATAAAAAGACATCGCTTAACGATGCTTTGAGAGAAAATAACGTTTCTGTTTAATTCTGATCGCTATGGCAATTCCTAAATACATTTTCCAAACTTTTAAAACCAAGAAATTGCCATTGATCACCCGATGGCATATTTGGAACATGAAAAGACAAAATCCTGAATATGAATATTTTTTATATGATGACGAGGATATTCAGGAGTTTTTTAAAAAGGAATTTCCTGAAGCCTATTTAAAAGCGTACAATCAATTGACAATTGGTGCAGCAAAGGCAGATTTTTTCAGGTACGCGATTCTTTATAAAAAAGGCGGCGTCTATCTGGACATAGATAGTGGAATGTCAAAACCTCTGAAATATCTCATCCAGCCCGACGATGTTGCGCTCATCAGCAAAGAAAGGCATGTTGGATTATTTT
>JBDSIC010000170.1:0-2793 GCA_039918195.1 Mucilaginibacter sp. | reverse complement strand
ACTTTGTCGCCGCTTCGCTGGCTTATGCCCGCAAGAATTAAATTACTGTACGATAAGATATAATGGATAGAAATACGTTCACAGGATTATTCCTGATCATGCTGATATTGGTTGGCGGATTTTACTTTTTGCAACCATCCAAAGAAGAAATGAAGAAGCAGAGTGAAATCCTCCATGCCGATTCGATAAAAAAAGGGTTAATTAAAACAGCAGATACTGTAAAAAAAGATACCGCGAAGGTAATTACTGCTGCAGCCCCGGTGGTAGATTCAGCCGTTTTAAAAAGCCCCTTTGGCGCAGCTACCATAGGCACACAAAAACTGCTTACCCTGCAAAACAAGAACATGATAGTGCGTTTAAGCACGCTTGGCGGTAAAGTAGAATCAGTTCAGCTTAAGGATTACAAAACGTTTGATAAAAAACCTTTGGTGCTGTTTGACGGTAACGGCAATAAATTCGGGCTTAGTTTTTCTGCCGGCAACAAAAATATCAATACCAATAACCTGTATTTTGCACCGGCAGGCACCGCTACCGATTCATCGGTTGCCCTGCGGTTGGCTTATACGCCGGCACAGTATATCGATTATACGTACACCTTACACCAGGGCTTTAAACTGGGGCTTGTTATAAAAGCTACCGGGCTTGATAATGTAATTGCCAACAGCGGCACTGCTAACCTTAACTGGGCCGCCAGCCTGCATAAGCAGGAAAAGGACATGAAGCAGGAACGGGAATATTCAACTGTATATTTTAAAGATACGGAAGACGGAACCGACCACCTGAGCGTTAGCAAGGATGAAGAAAAAGAAGTAACCGACAAAAAGTTACAGTGGGTGTCGTTCAAACAGCACTTCTTCAGTAATGTGCTGATACTTAAACAGGGCGCTCAAAAAGCCAAACTGGCTATAAGCACCGATGTTAACGACACAACCGATATTAAGCAAATGCGTGCCGACCTTGTACTTGCACGTAATGCAGATGGTACCTTCCCGATGGAATTTTATTTTGGCCCTAATAAATTTACACTGCTTGAAGAGCAGGGTTATAACCTGCAGGACCAGGTAGATATAGGCTGGGGCCCATTAAAATATATTAACCGTTACGCGGTATTGCCGGTATTTAATTTCCTTAACCAGTTTAACTGGAATTATGGTTTGATCATATTGGTACTTACTATATTGCTTAAGCTGGTATTATCGCCGCTTACCTACAAGTCGTACCTGTCAATGGCTAAAATGCGTGTGCTGAAGCCCGAGATGGACGAGATAAAGGGGAAAGTAGGCGAGGACAACCCTACACTGTTACAACAGGAATACCTGAAGCTATACAAAAAAGCCGGTGTTAATCCGCTGGGCGGATGTCTGCCACTGTTGCTGCAAATGCCTATCGTTATCGCATTCTTCCGCTTTTTCCCAAGCTTGTTTGAGCTACGGGGCGAGAGCTTCTGGTGGATGCATGACCTGTCTACCTACGATGCGATCATCAGCTGGCAAACTACCATACCGGTATTTGGCAACCACCTGAGTTTAATGTGTATCCTGATGACCATATCAACGTTGATATATACTTATTTCAACAACCAGATATCGGGCGCTACCGGGCAAATGAAGTACATAGGGTACATTACCCCGCTTATCTTCTTAGGGGTACTTAACAGCTATCCTTCGGGCCTTAACTACTATTACTTTTTGGCCAACATGCTGACATTTACCCAGCAATACCTCATCAAATTCATGGTTGATGATAAAAAGATACATGCGCAGATACAGGAAAACAAAAAGAAACCTGAAGATGCCAAAAAGAAAAAAACAGGCTTCGCCTCAAAAATGGAAGATATGATGCGCCAGCAGGAGCAGAAAAAGAAGAAATAAATTAAAGGCTGGTGATTAGAGATTAGTTGCCCGAAAAGTTCAAAATATAAGAAAAGCGGCTCAATGGGCCGCTTTTCTTATTGAATATTATAACTGATATCCAACCTCTGATCACTAATCTCTAATCTCTGATCACTAATCTCAATCCCTACTATAAAACTTAGCAAAATAATTATACATTTGAATTATGTATGCGATAGTGGATATAGAGACAACGGGCGGGCATGCCAATGCCAACGGCATTACCGAAATTGCCATTTGCTTACATGATGGCAGCAACGTAACCAAACGCTTTTCCACTCTTGTAAACCCGCAGCGCCATATACCTATTTATATACAGGCCTTAACCGGTATCAGTAACGATATGGTGCAGGGCGCGCCCTTGTTTAAAGATGTGGCGCACGAGATATACCAGCTGCTGCACGATAAAATATTTGTAGCGCATAACGTAAATTTTGATTTTTCTTTTGTGCGCTATCATCTGGCCCAGTCCGGTTACGAATTGCAGTGTAATAAGCTGTGTACGGTACGTTTGGGCCGCAAGATCATACCGGGTTACCCGTCATACAGTTTGGGTAAGCTATGCTCGCGGTTAGGCATTGCCAACAACAGCCGCCACCGCGCGGCGGGTGATGCCGAGGCCACTGCCATGCTGTTTGGTATGCTACTGGAAAAAGATAGTGAAAAACATATTGTTAAGGCTTTAAAACAGCACTCTCGCGAGCAGGTGTTGCCGCCTAACCTGCCTAAAAAGGATGTGGAGCAATTACCATATACACCCGGCGTATATTATTTTCACGATAACAAGGGCAAGGTGATTTATGTAGGGAAAGCCAAAAACCTGAGGAAACGGGTTTGCAGCCATTTTACCGGCAATAACCCCGGCGTGCAGCGGCAGGAGTTTTTACGCAATATCCATAAC
>JBDSIC010000169.1:0-9457 GCA_039918195.1 Mucilaginibacter sp. | reverse complement strand
GTACGTAAAACCAACGATGGTTTTTCGCGGCCCGGTATTGATTGCAGGTACTGCGCCTGCCCTACTGTTAATTGAATAGCATCAGGAGCGGCATCTACTAATATCTTTACTGCATTTTCTATATTTTCAATTCCTTTAAGGAATGAGAACTCATTAAAAAATCCATGATCAATGGCAACATCAAAACAATTGCCCGATTTACTATTGAATAATCTGTTTAATTTATATGCTTTCATGGAAACAAATATATAAAAATTTATAACTTGTATATACAAGTTATAAATTTTTTTTCTTCAACTTCGTTTTAACGCAACCTATAGCTTCAGTATTACTATTATTGCATAAAATATGTTGAAAGTTGCATAATATATGTTAACACCAATATTTTTTATGTACTTTTAACAGTATTACAATTTTAAATTATGATGAATTTAAACAATGTTTATCATAATAAACCCCACATTTACATATGCGAACGTCACAACCGCTGCCGCTGTATAAAAAATTAATTGATGATCTGAAGAAGCTGATAGATCAGGGTGCTTTTAAAAAAGGCGACCTTCTGCCATCAGAAAATGAGCTTTGCAAAACGTATAATACTACCCGCCCCACCGTTAGGCAGGCTTTAGCCGAATTGATAAACACCGGTTATATCGTGCGCCAGCAAGGTAAGGGCAGCATAGTGGCCGAACCCAAAAAGGGCCTGGGCATATTATCTGTTAGCGGTTTTACTGCGGGTATACATGATAAAAACCTAAAGACCGAAATACTGGACAAACCACAGAAAAAAACCTGGGATGATAATTTCTTTTACGAACTAAGTGATGAAGAACTTAAAGCCGGCAACATTTACTTTAGCAGGTTAAGGTATATTAATGACCTGCCTGTACTATTTGAAGAAACCTTTATCACCAATATACAACTACCGCGTTTTACCACCCGCAACCTGGAGGACCGCTCGCTTTTTAATACGCTTAATAAATATTACCAGGTTGAGATTAAAGAAGGCGAACAAAAAATATGGGCGATAGGCGCCGACAAAAAGATAAGCAAACTGCTTGCCCTTAAATCCGGCAGCCCTATAGTGCACATGAAAAGGAAGCTGAAGACCAACATCCGCAATCTTAATATATACTCGTGGCTGTACTGTAATACCGAAGAGTACTACCTGCACGATAATTTTTAATAGTCGCTCCTGCTATTTTAATATCTAATTCATATAGCGGCATATCACTAATTGGTATGCCGCTTTTTTATTTGTAACAATACGGCAACATTGTATGTACATATCGCATTAATACTATCTTTGAAATCGATTGCATAACCTGTTTTCCACTTGATAAAAACTTCCTGAAAAATGAAAAAACCTTTACTGTTTGCTCTTTCCTTATTGTTCTTACTGTCAACATCGTGCAGCCTTACTGCCCAAAATTTTGTTGCATCTACCGATCCTAAGCTGCAAAGCGCTAATTACACGGTAGAAGAAGATGAGAACTGGACGGCACTTTTTAAGCGGACAAAAGGCTGGTTTGGCGCTGATGGTATTTTTTCGATACCACTGGATGGCGTGGATAGCATTGGTGCAGGGAAGCATCAAAAAACATTATTTGTTTTCAGCGATACCCTGATAGGCGAGGTAAAAGACGGCAAGCCTTTGCCGGGCGTTAAAATGCCGCATAATACCATTGCGTATATGGATAATAATAAACCTGTATTTGACAGCATTAACTTCCATTGGAACACAAATGAAAAGGGAATTGCCGAATCGGTTTTTCACCCAACCACCCCCAATACTCAAAAAGGCGATTACTTTTGGCTGGGCGATGGCTTTGTAAATACCGCTTTAAATAACACTACCTATATTTTTGGCTACCGTGTTAAAAATGTGAAGGAAGGTATGGGCTTTGCCGAAGTAGGTAATGTGCTGATCGCCATACCCAAAGGCAGCCGGTTCCCTTTTGCAGATCAGAAGCAAATGGATACCCCTTTTTATACTAAATATCCCGATGGCCGCTGGGGTTCATTCGGTGCAGGCATTTTAAACAACACGGCTTCGGCTAAAGTACCGGGTGCCGATGGTTACGTATATGTATATGGTTTAAAAGATCCCGGAAAAAGTGTGATGGTTGCCCGTGTAAAGCCAAAAGACTTTGAAAAATTTGATAAATGGCGTTTTTTTGACGGCAAAGGCTGGAACAAAGACATATCAAAGGCCGCTATAATTGCCAACCGCGCTTCTAACGAAATGAGTGTGACCCCTATTGGTGACGGCAGGTATGCTATGGTGTTCCAAATTGATGGTATGGGCAAAAATGTGAGCATGCGTTTGGGCAGCAGCCCGTACGGCCCTTTCGGACCGATCATCAACCTTTACAGCACTGACGAATTTGCCGATAAGGTAATAACCTACAACGCAAAGGCACACCCAAGCCTGTCGCAGCCGGGCGAATTGCTTATTAGCTACAATGTAAATTTTACCGACTTTTTTAACCAGTTAAAAGCCAGCCCGGATATTTACCGTCCGCGTTTTATCACGTTGAAATTCAAGCAATAGCGGTTTCATCTGAATAAAATATCTATCTATGTAAATGATAAACCAGCGCTCTAATATTTTTAAAGCATTTGGCATTATACCTGTATTAATGATACTGGGTGCATTGCCATCGTGCAAAAAAACCGGCGGTGGGGGTGGTGATCCTATTGATACACCTTATGTTTTTGCCTGCGTGCCTGCAGCATTTGCAAGCGTTGCCACCACTTATAATGATTACTTTACCCGTGGCGACGCCGTTACTGATCAATGGACGGGAGCCGATGCATCCTATTCTGTGCCATTAGGCGATGGTAAAATATTATGGGCATTTGGCGATACGTTTTTAGGCAAAGTAAAAGCGCCTAATGCCACTCATAAATACCGCTGGCGCGACCTGTCGGGATTGGTGCCTAACACCTTTATGATACAAAACACCAATGTTACGCCCAATACTTTTATAACAGTTGTTGGCCCCGGCAAGGCATCAAACGGCAACTACTGGCCCGTTGCCAAAACAGGTAACGAATATAAGGGCGGTACCAGCCACGAGTGGTACTGGCCAAGCGACGGCACGGTAATAGGTGATAAGTTATACATGTTCTTCACCAAGTTTAAGGTGCTGTCTGACGGCAATTATTATACTGCCGGCACCGATGTATTTGTTTTTTCGGCAGCGGCGCTTAAAGGCTTAACCGCTACGATGTCAACGATCAACTCCGGGATGGTAAATTATTATACAATGCCCGCCGGGCAGCACGATGAAACACACTTTGGCGCGGCTATAATGGAAGACGATAAAGACAATTACATTTATATTGCTGATAAGGTTGATTTTACCCCTTATGGAAAATGGCATTGCTCAAAAGTGCTTAAGGTAGATAAAAAGAATTTCAACGGTCCGCGCAGCTATTTAACAGGATATGGCCCTGCACCCACTTATGTTCCGCAATGGGGCGGAACTTTCCCGGGCTCGGCAGGTAAAACCGGCAATATGCAGCAATTAAAAGATGGAAAGCTAAAGGACCTGCTGGTGATGAACGAGTTCAGCGTGATAAAGACTAAGAACAAATACAGGCTTATCATGCAACAGGAAGGTGATTCGAAGCATATCTATTCATACGAATCGCCTAACGCGGTTGGCCCCTGGGAGTGTGAAACTTTGATACACACCATTACGGAAGTTGATACCGAGCCGGTTATAACCTATAACGGATTTTTACACCCTCAAATTAAAAACGGCGATAACCAATACCTGTTCGGCTATAACCTGAATGCCAAAAACTTCCTCGACCTGTTTAGCCGGGTGGATACTTACAGGCCTAAATTTATCTGGGTAACTATTCCTGATTAAAATTTTTATTTAATATGAGAAGTAATACGATCAAACTTAAAAGATTCGCTTTTGCAGCTACATTCATTTTCGTGCAGTCCCTTTTAATTAGTGCCGCTGCTCAAAACAAAGGACAAAAGCCCAATATCATTTACATACTGGCTGATGATATGGGCTACGGCGATGTTAGTTGCTACAACCCGCAATCAAAAATAAACACCCCTAATATTGACAGGCTTGCGGCAGGCGGAATGAAATTCACCAATGCACATTCCGCCTCTTCTGTTTGTACCCCCTCGCGCTACGCCATTATGACCGGCAGGTATGCCTGGCGCTCCAAAATGAAATACGGCGTTTTATGGACCTATGATTGGCCGCTTATTGAGCAAGGCCGGTTAACAGTTGGCCAGTTTTTAAAAGATAATGGTTACAACACGGGCATTATTGGCAAATGGCATTTAGGCTGGAACTGGCCTATAAAACCCGGCGAACAAATAGACACGAACAAGCTTGGTGGCCGCAGCATGGACCAATCGGTAGCCCGCGAAAAGAAGATAGATGTAACCAAACCATTAAAAGGCGGTCCTCTGGCCTGCGGTTTTGATTACCAGTTTGGCATTGATATACCCAGCCTGCCGCCGTTTTGCTTTATTGAGAACGGGAACATCGTTGGCCCAACATTAACCAAGGTTGACCATGATGATGAGGGAAAGTTCCCCGGTTATATCCAGCAGGGCTGGCGGTCGGACGCGATAATGCCGGCGTTTATGGATAAGGCATTTAACTTTGTAAAACAAAAGGCAAAAAGCGATAAACCGTTCTTTTTATACCTGCCGCTGGCTATACCTCACCACCCTATTTCGCCCGGGCAAAAACATTTGGGCACTAGCAAAATGGGTGAATATGGCGATGTGGTAGAGGAAATGGATGAATATATCGGGCAGTTGATGCAACTGTTAAAGCAATTGAAGATAGACGACAACACGCTTATTATCTTCACCAGCGATAACGGCTCGATAACGGATGCGGGCAGCTTTAGCAAAAAACCCGAATGGGGAATAGCAGGTTCAGGCTACAAATTATACGGGCATAGATCTAACGGAAATTTCAGGGGCATTAAAGGTGATGTTTACGAAGGCGGGCACCGTGTACCGTTCATCGCAGTGTGGCCTAAGGTCATCCCTGCCGGCAAAACTTCAGACGCGGCAATTAGCCTCACCGACCTGTTTGCTACCTGTGCAGGAATTATCAATAAACCATTGCCAAATGCGGCTGCGGATGATAGTTATGATATATCGCCGATTTTAAAAGGGAAAGCCATAAAAGAGCCTGTGCGGCCATCAATAATTTTCCACTCATCAAAGGGCACATTCGCTATTGAAGAAGGCGACTGGAAATATATAGAAAGCAATGATTCGGGCGGCACCTTAAAAAGCAAGCTTATACCCGATTCGGTTTATACAACAGCCGGCCAGTTATATAACATCAAAACCGATCCCGGTGAAAAGGAAAACCTTTACAGCAAATACCCGTTGATAGTTAAGGAATTAACCACCCTGCTTACAGAGCAAAAAAAGACCGGAACACGTTATTTACCAGATAAAAAATAATGGCTGGATCAGGAATGAAAGTTTTTAAATTACTACCTGTTCCCCACCAATTTCAGCCCCTTCGCCTTTACGTCAATTTTACTGATATGCCACCGGCCGAGGTTGGAGGTAAATAGCTGGTCGAAATTTTCGCCGCCAAAGGCGAGGTTGGTCGGGTTGGTTAGCGTGTGTGCTTCCCAGTCATCTACCAGCAGGGTTATCTCCTGTTTAGTGTTTACTTTATAAATGGCATTTGGTGTATAGCAGCCTATGTACAGGTTCTCGTCCTCGTCAAAGGCAATACCGTCAGGGCATGATTGCGGAATAGTCACATAAACTTCCCTCTTCCCTGCCGAGCCATCGGCGTTAATGGCAACACGCTCCACACCCGGCAGCCAGGTGCAAACTACATACAGGTAGTCTTCATTTTTAGATAATGCCAGCCCATTGGTGAAGTTAAAGGGGCCTTTATGCCATATTTGTCCGGTGCCGTCAGGCTCAAAGCGGAATACTTTGCCTATCACCTGGCGGAAACCACCGCTGTCCGAAACATATAATCTTCCCTTTGAATCAAAAGCCGGGTAATTCGGAATATTGAAATTTTCACCTGCTGCCCCCTCGGCAAATTTTTCAAGTTTGTTGCTGGCTATGTCCAGTTTCCATACGCAATGGTTGGCCAGGTCGCATACGGCCAGCCATTTTGCATCGGGCGAAAAAGCGATACCTAAGGTAAAGCCGCCTGTGCTGTTTATTTGTTTTATCTCGCTGCCATCGGCGCTGATGCGGTATATCTGCCCGGCTTCGCCGCCTGCCCACACCGAACCATCGGGGTGTACACAGATACACTCGGCATGGTCAACACCATCAGCAAAAATGGTTACGTCGTTTATTGTAAGTGACATAGTGATAATTTTATCCCGGTCGTCATTTAGATCGCTGCAATTGGCCTCACCTAAATCCTCTCCAAAGGAGAGGACTTGAAAATCCTTTTTGAAGTCTCCCCCTTTGGGGGAGATCCGATAGCTATCGGATTAGAGGGGCTAATTGCTTTGTTCCTCGCAATGACGCGCGTTTTTTTGTAGTTTAATTTATTTAGCTTCCTTTATATAACTTCCTTTTTACTCCCGTTAATGGTAATGCCCAGTCCGCCGTCAACCCGTATGTACTGGCCGGTTATAAAGCCTGCATTATCATCGCACATAAATTTTATTACTTCGGCAACTTCTTCGGCTGTGCCGATGCGGCCAATCGGGTGCATATCTATACACTCCTGCAATACTTCTGCCGGGTCGGGCGATAGCTTAATGGAATCCTGCAGCATAGGCGTATCTATAGTACCCGGGCAAACAGCTACGCACCTGATGGCCGGCGCAAAATCAATAGCGATGCTGCGTGTAAGGCCTAACACAGCGGTTTTAGCTGTAGTATAAGCCGCCACATTGCGCTGGCTTACAAACGATTGCACACTGGCAACGTTGATCACCACACCTTTGCCTGCTTGCTGCATGTAAGGGATAAAATATTTAGCACACAGAAAATTACTTTTCAGGTTAACATTCATTACTTCGTCCCACTCGTCGGATGTGGTGCTGGTAGCGGTGCCATAGCGTTGTATGCCCGCGTTGTTAACCAGGTAATGCACCGAGCCAAAGTGTTGGTAAACCTTTTCAGAGGCATCAATTATCTGCTGCTCTGATGATACATCGCACTGCAGTACAAACCAGCGGTGGTCGCGTATGCCGGCATCATCGTTGCCACGATTAAGCAGGGCTACGTTGGCTCCCGCGTCAAAAAATACTTTCGCGCAGGCGGCACCTATACCTTTTCCCGCGCCGGTTATTACTACCGTTTTATTAGTAAAATCCATTATATAGTTTTAAAACCTGTTTTCAATTCAATTGCCTCACCCTGTTTAGGTTTTATCGATAAATTCCCGTTTTGTACGGTGATGCTTTCAACCCCGGTAAAACCGCTTCCTGTTTTTAGCAGGAATGCGCCGTAGCTGCGGCTTACTTCTTCACCGGCATCAAGGTAGCTTACCGTATTCTCGCCAAGCAGCCGGGTATTGTTATGTGCCATTATCTCTTTAAACGATTTATGTACACCCGAAGTGCCAAACTCGATACCACGGAATTTTAGCTCGCCCTCGCCAAACTGCTGCCATACATCAATCCAGGGATGGTCTGCGCGTTTCCATACGTAGCCTATCAGCAGGCTATGCACCGGCGACCAGGCAGTTATCCAGCCATGTGCAGCCTGTTTATCTACAACAAAAGAAAAAACAGAGTTATGGACAATGTCGGGTACATTCAAATCAATCACCCGCCCATCTTCACACAATCCCTTTGGCCATTCGCAGGCGTACTGTAAGGGGTTGGTATCAAAATTATAGTTAAGGCCCGACGTAGCATTACTGTCTACCCGGGTGTCTTTATTTAAAAAAGGAGCGGCTAATGTTGGGTGCTGCACCACATTATATAAACGGCCTGTATTACTTACATTCTTTATGACCTCGGTCACTTCAAACGCTGCCGCATCGCTGCTGATGGTTAGTGTCCTGAATGTATCCAAAGCTTCAAGGGAGGTGTGCACCTTCATTTTAATGGTGGTGTCTGTATGTTCAGCCTCTTCCCAAAGGCTAACTGCCGATTGCCCGTGATTAGGCTGCCCCGTTTTTATTTCACCATCTGACGGCGGGCCCCAGCGGCCGATACAGGCAAAATGCCCCTGGTAAACAGCGCCTGACTTATTATTGGCGGGCATCTGGTCCTTACTGAACTTAAAACTTATCGGGTTTACATCGATATCCTTCAAACGGAACTCGGTAATAGCCCCGCCATTCAGGTCGACAGAAACCGATGCTTCGCTATTTTTTACCTTTATAATCATAATCGTACACCAGTGATCCGTAAACCATCGCCTTAAACTTGTTGATCATGTCGCCCAAAAGCCAGCCACCGCCCTGCGTCCATAACTGCACAACCAGGTCCGATTGCGGGTCTACCCAATAATTGGAACCCCAAAATCCGCCGCCGGCATAAGTATTTTCGTGCCACGGACCGGCAATTTCACCTTTAGGGGTAACTACCTCGAAACTAAAGCCCGCCTTGTTGGGCGAAAAGCCCAAAGGAAGATCGCCTATCTGGTTAACACGCATGAGCTTAATAGTAGTCGGGCTCATCAAACGTTTGCCATTTAACTGTCCGCCATTTGCAAGCATTTGTAAAAACAGGCAATAATCATAAGCTGTCGAGGTTAATCCCGCCCCACCCGAGTAGTATGTGCCTTTAACCAGCGGATATATATTGTTTACACCCGCACTGTCAACCGGGTCGTTGTTCTCTATAGCTATGCCCTTGTCGTTAGCCTTAAATACTTTCGACAGGCGCGATTGCTTTTCGGCAGGCACATAAAAGTAAGTATCCTTCATCCCCAGTGGGTTAAAAATACGCTCCTTAAAAAAGTCGTTCAGTGATTTGCCAGACACTACTTCAACCAGGAAGCCGAGCACGTCCATATTTAAACCGTAGGTATATTGCAGGCCGGGCTCATGCGCCAGCGGCAGTTTACCTAATGCTTTTATCCTGTCGGCCAACAGCAGTTTGCGTGGCTCAAACCCTACCGGGATATTATTTTTAGCATAGATAGCCCGCATTTCTTTTGAGCCGATAACGGCGTAACCAACACCCGAAGTATGGGTAAGCAGGTCGCGGACGGTAACCTCGCGCTTGGCAGGTTCGGTAGTGTAGGTGCTGTCTTTTTCGTTAAACTTTTTTAAAACCTGCGGCTTGCTAAATTCGGGGATATATTTCGAGATGGGATCATCCAGCACCAGCTTACCTTCTTCGTACAGCATCATTACCGCCACGCAGGTAACCGCTTTTGTTTGCGACGCGATACGGAAAAGGTCGGTTTTTTGAAGCAGCTTGTTATTTTTTATATCGCTGTAACCCGATGCATTCCAGTAAACAATATTGCCCTTGCGGGCTATCAGTGCTACTACGC
>JBDSIC010000168.1:0-6943 GCA_039918195.1 Mucilaginibacter sp. | reverse complement strand
AAGGGCATGAACAAGGGGTGCAACAGCACGGAAAGAAACTTGGCAACTGCGCGCATGATCCTGGATAAGATCACAGCACCTTCCGCAGTCGCGCCACGGGCAGGCCCAATTGCTCACGGTATTTGGCAACGGTACGGCGGGCTATATTGTAGCCGCTTTCTTTAAGTATTTCGGTAAGTTTTTCGTCGGCAAGGGGGTGGCGTTTGTCTTCTTTGCCTATGTGCTCTTCTAATATCTTTTTAACCTCTTTGTTTGATACCTCTTCGCCGCTTTCTGTTTGTATCGCTTCGCTGAAGAAAGATTTAAGCAGGAAGGTACCATGCTCGGTTTGTACGTATTTGGAGTTGGCTACGCGCGATACGGTTGATATATCCATACCTATCTTATCGGCAATGTCTTTCAGTATCATGGGTTTAAGGCTCTTATCGTCGCCGGTTAAAAAGAAATCGTACTGGTACTGCATTATGGCATTCATTGTTTTTAGCAATGTTTGCTGGCGCTGTTTAATAGCATCAATAAACCATTTGGCCGAGTCGAGCTTTTGCTTAACAAACTGTACCGCCTCTTTCATTTTCTTATCCTTTTGCGCTGCCTTATCGTAATGCTGAAACATTTCCTGGTATGACCGGCTTACCTTCAGTTCGGGGGCGTTCTTCGAGTTTAAGGTGAGTATCAATACACTATCGTTATTGATGATGTGGAAATCGGGTATCACCTGCATCTGTTTGGTGTTTACCTCGCTCGAGTCGCCCGGTTTGGGGTTAAGCTTAAGTATTTCATTCACCACCGCCCTTAACTCGTTAGACGACATATTTAACGACTTCTCCAGTTTGTCATAATGCTTGCGGGTAAACTCGTCCAAATAATCCTCAACCACCACCATCGCTTTTTTAACTACCGGGTCAGTAATGTCTTTTTTACGCAGTTGAATAACCAGGCACTCCTGCAAAGTACGCGCGCCAACACCGGCAGGGTCAAAGCTTTGTATCACCTTCAGCATGTCCTCTACTTCTTCCTCTTCGGCCATTACATTTTGCGAAAAGGCCAGGTCGTCTGTAAGCGAGGTAATAGGGCGGCGCAGGTAGCCGTCGTCGTCAAGGCTGCCAATTATCTGGCGGCCTATGCGGAAATCCTTATCTGATAAGGGCAGCATATCCAGCTGTGCTTGCAGGCTTTCTATAAAAGAACTTTGTATAGCGATGGGCATTTCCTTCTTTTCATCCTCATCATCGCCGTTTTGATCGTAGCGCGAGCCGTAATCGTTCAGGTTATCGTCCTGCAGGTAGTCATCAATATTAAACTCATCGGCTTCACCGCCTTCGTTATCGCTATTGTAATTGTCGTCGTCAGGGTCGCGGTCGGGGTATTGTTCTTCCGGCTCATTTAAGTTGGTCAAACTCAGGTCTTCAAGTGCCGGGTTCTCTTCTAATTCTTCCTTTATGCGGGTATCTAAAGATACAGTAGGTACTTGCAGCAGCTTAATAAATTGTATTTGCTGCGGCGAAAGTTTTTGTAAAAGTTTTTGTTGAAGGTTCTGTCTTAGCATAATTAGTAGAGGCCCCAAAAATACATCAATTAATGATAAGTTTAAAATATTTAGCTGTGGCCTGCTTTAGATGGTAAAGGCAAAAAGAAAATATTTGTTTTAATAGGCTAATTAATTTTTACCTTTAATCACAATTAATTTAAATTTATGAGCATTGTTAAGGAATTTAAAGAGTTTGCCATGCGGGGCAACGTTGTCGACTTGGCAGTGGGTGTTATTATTGGTGCCGCTTTTGGCACCATTGTAACATCATTGGTTAACGATGTCATCATGCCGCCGATAGGGTATATTACAGGGGGCGTTGATTTTTCGGACAAAAAAAAATTGCTTAAGGCAGCCGATGATATTGCTAAAACCCCGGAAGTTGCCATATTGTACGGTAAATTTATTAACACGGTGATACAATTCCTGATAGTGGCGTTTTGTATATTTATGGTGGTAAAGGCCATAAACTCGATGAAAAAGAAGGAAGAAGCCGCTCCGTTAACTCCTGCCGGCCCTACAAAAGAAGAAGTATTATTAACTGAAATACGCGATATACTGGCAAAACAGCAGTAATACCGATAAAAATTACTTTGATTACTATTTGATAAGTCTGAAAAAACCACTACATTTGCGCTCTTGTTTTTAAGAGCAACGAATAGAATATAAAGCAATGAAAAGAACGTTCCAGCCTTCTCAAAGGAAAAGAAGAAATAAACACGGTTTCCGTGAGCGCATGTCAAGTGCCAATGGCAGAAGAATATTAGCTGCAAGAAGAGCTAAAGGCCGCAAACGGTTATCAGTGTCTGACGAGAAACGTCATAAAGCTTAATACCGGTTGTCCTGTTGCGGGGATGATGAGCCGGATCGTGTAATAACTTTTGGTTCAAAACTAACGCAGCACAATGTATACTTTTAAAAAAGAAGAACGGTTATGTAATAAAAGGCTCATCGAGCAGCTTTTTCATAACGGTTCTTCTTTTTTATGTTACCCCTTCCGGGTATCGTGGATGCCGGCCGACGGGTCGCAGCATTTCCCTGTGCAAATATTATTCTCGGCATCAAAAAAGCGCTTCAAAAAGGCTGTCGACCGCAACATCATCAAGCGCCGCACACGCGAAGCATACCGCCTGCATAAACAAACGTACCTTTACGATGTACTTAGCCAATCTGATAAAAAGATAATCCTGTCATTAGGTTATATTGGCAAAGAGATAGCGGAGTATGATCTTTTTGAAAAGAAAATGATAAGATTGCTTAACCAGCTTTGCGGGGAGGTTACCAAATGAAAGGTATAATATTTTTTTTTAAATCCCTCGTTGGTAGTTTTTTCATCATCCTGATAAAGCTGTACCAGTATTTAATATCGCCAATAACAGGAGCGTCATGCCGTTATACACCAACCTGCTCCAATTACGGTTTACAGGCTATAAAAAAGCATGGCGCCTTTAAAGGCGGTTGGTTAACTTTAAAACGCATTGCCAGTTGTAACCCCTGGGGCGGCCACGGGCACGACCCGGTACCTGATTGATATATGAGCATTATACTTCAAATTGAAACGGCAACAACCGCCTGCTCCGTAGCCCTCACCAGGGACGGGAAGGTGATGGGTTTAAAGCAAATAGACCAACGCAATATACATGCCGAGGTGATCACCCTTTTTATTGATGAACTGCTTAAAGCTAACAACTTGGTATATACAGAACTTGATGCGATCGCTGTTAGTTCGGGCCCCGGCTCGTACACCGGCTTACGTATAGGTATATCAACAGCAAAAGGCTTGTGTTTTGCGTTGGATAAACCATTGATCGCCATTGAAACATTAACAGCTATGGCAGATGGCCTGAGAGAAGGGCAGGCGGCTTTCATAAGCGATGAAGCCTTGTTGTGCCCCATGATAGACGCGCGCCGCATGGAGGTTTATACAGCCTTATTTACCGCACACGGCCAACGCGTTAAACCTACCACCGCCGAAATAATTGATGAAAACAGTTTTAGCGCAGAATTGCAAAACGGCAAGGTGATTTTCTTTGGCGACGGTGCCGAAAAATGTCGGGAAACCTTGGGTGTAAACCCGAATGCGGTGTTCTTACCCGGATTTGTTAATTCGGCATCGTACCTCAGTAAAAAAGCCTTTGAAAAACTGGCTACCGGAGAATTTGAAGATGTTGCCTATTTTGAGCCTTTTTACCTGAAGGATTTTATTGCGGGGAAGAAGAAGGTTTAAGGTTTTTATTTGCCCCGTATTTTACTCACCCTGTCATCACTTCGTTCGACATCCCTCTCTACTTCGTAAAGAGGGAGCAACCCCATTTACCCTGAAATCTAAAGAAAGAAAAAAAATCTTTACCCTCTTTACGAAGTAGAGAGGGTCGACCAGCAAAGCGTAGTCGGGGTGAGTAATTAATTCAATCCCTGCCTGCTCGCTTTACTTCTAAATATCTTATTATAAATACGCCCTAAAAACCCGGGGCCGTCGCTGCCCATGGGTACGGTGCTGCTATTGGCAGGGCTTTCAATAGGGTTGCCAAATTTAAAGGCCATGCCCATAAAAACATCATACCCGGTATAAGCGCCATTGCTTTTTATGTTCCCCGACCTTATTTGCTGTGCTAAACTGGTACTTTGCAGCAGCCTTTCGCTCCCTATAAAAACTTCAAAATTAGAGGCTTTGTACATAAATTGGGTGCCCAGGCTAAACAGGTTGCGGTTATCGTAGGTAGATGTAACCGTAACATTTAGTTTGTTATATTGAAAGTGGCTCATCAATACAGCTGTAAGGCTATTATAAAATATCTCCTTTTGTAGGATGAATGTAGGGAACGCCCTGAACCTGTGCATATCATCCAGCCAAACACGTTTAGACAGGCTGGCCTCAATAATGCCGTTTGTTTTAGAAAAGAAACCTTTTTCGCTCGTAACCCCCCTGTTTATTAAACCCGAAAGCTGGCTGTCAACATTTTTTTCGCTTTGGGCTGAGGTAAAATCCCTTATTTCGGTAAAGCCATTTACGGTAACCTTGCTGGGGTTAGCGCCCCAATAGATAAAGCCGAGGTCTTTTATGTTCGATTGTAATATGATACCGTTATCGTACTGGTATGAACCTCCTAAACTAACAGATAAGCCCGGATTTTTTATACCGATGATAGATCTCCCCGTTTTATAGTAGGACCCTTTTGCAGCAAAAGAGGCTATATTAGCTGTCCTGTCTATAGTAAGGTCTGACTGTGTTATTCTTAAATTATGCTGCTCAACGCCAAGTAAAGCATTTATTTTGAAGCCGAGTGCCAGTTTTGGGCTTACTTTTTCGCGGTACGATACACCATATTGCTGGTAAACCTGCGCAAACCCGCTTGAATTGAACACGCCGCTATAGTTGTCGAGAGGGAAGTCGCGCGCGCCATTGAACAACGCCACGGTTTCATCTGTTACGCTGGCCCGGCCTTCGCCAACCAGTTTCATCGAAAAGCCAAGTTCCTGGTCGCCTTTTTGGCTGGTGTATATTTTAAACATGAACAGGTAGGCATTTACATTTAGCTTAACATGGCTGAAACGGCCGGCACCAATCTGTAAACTATTATTATCGTATGTATCATTAGCCAAACGATTGATAAGCGTTTCCTGGATATTGCCCCCTAAAAAGCCATTGGTAGTAAAACTGGGGAAGAAGAAGTTAAAAGCCAGCATCTTTGTCGTGTCCCTTATAAACGACCGCTGCGAAGGATTCTCGAACGAATCGTACACCGTTTCGGTATTATATTGCGCAAATTGCTGCGCGAATATGTTGGCAGTACAAAGCAGTAAACAAAAAAGTAGCAGCGTTTTCTTCATATAATTAGTAATAGTACAACTAATATTAGCAATAGTACAACTAAGCTTTGGTACATTCCATCATATTAAACGTAACCGGGGTATCAAACGTTATTTAAAATTTATCCATTTAATACCGGCGTGCTCATTTCGCACTCCCGGGTACAGTTTTCACGCTGTCGGTATTTAAGCCGATGCATAGGTTGGTATAGTAACTTTTATCAGTAGCCGTTAATTGGTACGATGCAGCATAAATATCATTCCAGCCCGATGCCTCATTCTCAAAATTTGTATAGATATCATCAAACAAGTCGCGCTTGAACAGCAACCGCGCGTTTTTAAAAAGAACAAAGGCGCACACATTGCTTCGCTGCGACATCAGGTCGTCAAAGTTGTTGTACTGCTCCATCTTGCTCAAAAATTTATGGTCGATATAACTTTCGTAATAGCTGTCAATTTCCTTGCTGCTGTTGGCCAGTATCAAATAATTATCAATGATCATAAAGTATGGTTTCCTGAAAATACTAAACGCTTCACCCAACAAATAGGATGGCAGCCTGTCGTATTTAAAACGTCCCCGGTTCTCGCTCACCGATTCGCTGATGTTCATCAGTACCGGGGTAAGCGCCGAACCGTTCTTTATAGTTATAATGGCCAGCTTTTCATCAAAACGCGTAGTAACTACCGCAAATTCATTTTTCAGCGATGTGTTGAACTCGGTTTTTATATCCACCCCGGTTTCGTTCTCTATTTGGGATAGTAGCGCTTTCCTTTTTTTATCTATACCCGTTTTCTGTTGCCACAAGGCCAAATCAGCGGTGAAACGGGCAGGGTTTGAAACCGCGAAACCCGAAACGTAAGCCGTAGTGGACGGGAAGATATTTTTCAGCTGGTTTTGTACAGGCTGCTGGTTAACAAACAAGTTGATATAGCTGGCCGGCATATTATTGTTAAGTGTAGTGGTGCCGTTGAACATCAGCGCATCGCTCTTGTAGTTCAGGCTTAAAACGGCGGTAGCCGGCAGCTTTTTTAGGTTGCCGAACAACCCGGTTTCATTTTTAAACAAGCGGCTTAGTAAAACCTGAGCCTGTGGATAATTAATGTACAGGTTAGCCAGCGCATTTGAGTTTTGCTGCGCGGGCAGCAGGGTAAACTCCTGTTTGTCTTTAGCTTTATATTTCGCGCTTTGCTCAACCAGTTCCTTAGAAAAACTTCCCGAAAATATATTATGGCCTTTGGCGATGATGAAAAAGCGCTTGTTTAGTGATTTTACAAAAACAGTATAACCCGGTTTGCCCGACAATCTAAAAGGCGTTATCAGCAGCTCGCCTTTTTTAGCGGCGACTTCATTAAATTTTGAAAGTGTAAAATCTTTCTTAGCCGCAACGGTCAGTAATATATCAACGCCCGAAACAGGTGAGGGGTGCATGGATAAAAAGATGTTTTGCCCGCCGAAGTAGTTTTTCAGCATAGTTTTCTTAACAAGTGTTTTGCGTATAACGTCAAGGTCGGCAAGGGCCTGTTTGCCTGCCACGGCTGTTAATAGTTTGTTATCTTTAAATATATCGTAAAAGCCTTCGTCGTTGCTGAATTCAAACACAAGGG
>JBDSIC010000167.1:0-3519 GCA_039918195.1 Mucilaginibacter sp. | reverse complement strand
AATGTAACCGAGCAAGCTGGGGCGCAACCCGTTACCAACCTTAAAGCAGCCATTACACTTAACGATAAGCTAATATATATTAAAGACCTGTTTAACGGTTACAGCCTGGCTTACAGCGAAGCTATAGAGATATTAAACCGCTTTAATACGTTTGAAGAAGCCAACCGCTTCCTGAATAAAAACTATATCGCCAAAAACAATTGGGATGCCAAGCCGGAAACTATGGATAAGTTTTTTGCCCTGTTGAAGAGAAGGTATAGTTAGAGGTTAGAGAATATTTACCTATACAAGTTAATTAAAAAAGGCGATGAGTTTTAAACTTCATCGCCTTTTTTTGCACTGCTACAGGCCTAATCTCTGATTAACTAATCACTAATCTCTAAAACTAAGCGTATATCATTCCCATCCTGTTCGAATCAAGTTTAATAAGAATAAACAGCATAATGGTAAAGCTTATTAGTGATGAGCCGCCGTAACTTATTAATGGCAGCGGGATACCTATGGATGGTACAATACCTATCGTCATACCTATATTTATAACCACGTGGAAAAAGATAATGGACCCCACGCCGTAAGCATATATTCGTGAGAAGGGCGATCGTTGCCGCTCCGCGATGTAAATTATTCGTAATACCAGCAACAGGTATAATCCTAACACAACAACTGATCCGGCGAAGCCGAATTCCTCGCCTACGGTACAGAATATAAAGTCGGTGCTTTGCTCGGGCACAAAAGAGTACTTGGTTTGTGTACCCTGCATATAACCCTTACCCCAAAGTTTACCAGACCCTATGGCTATTTTTGATTGATTAACATTGTAACCTTTACCCCGAAGATCTTTAGTAATACCCAGTACAATATCAATACGTACTTTTTGGTGGGGTTTTAATACACGTGTATAAAGAAAATTAACGCTAAAAACAAAGGCGATACAAATAGCCAGGCCGGATAAGATGACCATGAATACCTTCCGGTTTCGGCGGAAGAGTAATATAATGATGAGCGCCAGCAATACCAGGCCGACAATAATGTAGGTGATATTATTAAGCTTAAGCGTGAGCACAAACAGGGCGATAAACAAGCCTTCGAGTATTAAAAAATAGGGCGAAACACCTTCGCGGTAAAGCACGAATATCAATGAGCTAAAAACCAGTGTTGACCCCGCATCGGGCTGCAGCATGATCAGGAACATAGGAAACACGATGATAGCCGCGGCGATCAAAAATGATTTGGTTTCGGCTACCCGCACATTGGTTCCGCTCAGATAGCGGGCAAGCAGCAGGCAGGTGGTAAACTTGGCAAACTCCGAGGGCTGTAACCTGAACCCTCCACCCAGTGATATCCAGGCCTGGTTGCCACCCACATTACGTCCTATCACCAGTACCAGTATCAACAGTAAAACAGTGATAATATACAAAGGCGGTGCCAGCGCGCTGAAAAAGCGGTAATCAAGCAATAGCAATACCATCGCAAATGCTAACGACACCAGGATAAAAATGAATTGCTTGCCATAGTTGGTAGCCGGGTCAATAATACTGGGATGTGTTTCGTCGTACACCGCCGCCTGTATATTAAACCAGCCAATAACACATAGTATAAGGTATACCAATACTGTTATCCAGTCGATATTTAAAAAGAAGCCGCGTTCCCTATTCATCGTTCCTCCTTTTTGGCTGGTTGGCTAATAATATAGCCGGTACTGTTTTAGTACGCTTTTTTTGTGCCGATTTTAAAGTTATTTTTTTTGTGGGGGTATCTGTCTTATTTTTTAAACTATCTGCCTTTAGCAGTTTGGGCTTGCTCCCTTTTGGGGGCGGCAGCAGGTTGGCATTCATAATATATTCAACCTCAGCGCGTGGTTTGCTGATGGTGTCGCGCAGGTATTTTTCTACCATGTAGCTGGCAATAGGCGCCGCCCACGACGAACCGAAGCCTGCATTTTCCACTACCACGGCAATAGCTATCCTCGGGTTGTCGCGCGGTGCAAAGGCCACAAAAACAGAGTGGTTTTTCCCGCGCGAGTTTTGTACCGTACCGGTTTTTCCGCACATAACAATGCCGGGTATACGTGCACCCACTGCCGTGCCGCTTTCAACAACTTGCTGCATACCATCAATTACCGGCTCAAAGTATTCTCGGTCAACGCCTACATCATGCCGGGTGGTAAATTCCTTTTTAGTTATCTTTTTATCACCGATAGATTTGATAAGGTGGGGCGTATAATAATAACCGTGGTTGGCGATAGTACATTCAATATTAGCCAATTGTAAAGGGGTTGCCAGTAATTCGCCCTGGCCTATAGCCAGCGAGATAATGGAGCTGGAGCGCCAGCGGTTCTCACCAAATATTTTATCATAGCGTTCAGGGTCAGGCACATTACCCTTTTTCTCGTTAGGCAGGTCTACATCCAGCTTAACACCAAAACCAAATTTGTTTACCTTTTCTTTCCAGTTTATAAAAGTTTGCCGGGTTTTTTTAGGCCCGTTGCGGCTGATAAGCCTGCTAAATACGTTACAAAAATAGGTATTGCAAGACATGGCTATGCCTTTGCGCAGGTCGGTAACCCCATCATAGTGTTCGCAATTTACCTTGTGGTTACCCGCCATGTAGTAGTGCGGGCAAAAGTAAGTGGTTTGCGGCGTGATGATGCCTTCCTGTAAAGCTATCAACGCGTCCAGCGGCTTGAACGACGAGCCGGGCGAGTAATAAGCCTGTATAGGACGTATCAGTAAGGGATTGTATGGGTCTTTGTACATCCGGGCCATATTGTTGCCGCGTTCGCGGCCCGTCATCATGTTCGGGTCGTACGTAGGGCTGCTTACAAAGGCCAATATTTCGCCGGTTGATGGCTCAATGGCTACTATACTGCCCACCTTGTTGCGCATCAGTTTTTCGCCCAGTTTTTGTATGGTGATGTCCAGTGATGAGATCAGCCTTTCGCCGGCCACTGCCGCTGTATCGTAAAGGCCTTGTGCGTAACGCCCCTTGGATACGTTGCGTGAGTCGACCATTAAGTTCTCAACACCCCGCTGTCCTCGTAACAGGTCTTCATATGCTTTTTCAACCCCGGTAACACCGATATAGTCACCCGGGCGGTAATAGCCCCCCGAACCTTCTATGTCCTTATCGCGTACTTCGCCAATATAACCCAAAAACTGCGCGGCGGTTGAATCGGGATAACTGCGTACGGAGCGTAGCTGCCCAAAGAAACCCGGGAAATCAGATAACCGTTCCTGCAACGAGCGGTAAAACGATACCGACAGTTGTTTCTCAAAAATAGAGGCGCGGTAAGGCGAATATTTGCGGGCTTTTTCAAACCGTTTGTCAAACCCTTGTTTGTCAATGCCTATCAATTTGCAAAATTCAACCGTGTCAAAAGGCTGTACCTGTTTGGGTATCACCATCAAGTCGTACACCGGTTCGTTTTGTACCAGTATGCGGCCGTTGCGGTCAAGTATCGGCCCGCGGGCAGGGAACAGGATGTTTCTGCGGATAACGTTGTTGGCCGCAGACAGGAAG
>JBDSIC010000166.1:0-6631 GCA_039918195.1 Mucilaginibacter sp. | reverse complement strand
TAGTTTGTATAGTAACTACGTTTACGTCCTGCAGACTAATATAAACATCAAAAAGGTTTGAGCAGGTCATCACAACCAACATAGCCTGCGATACACTGTGCCAGCGCGGGTTGTAGGTGAGGTATTTGAATATCACGATGGTGCATAACAACTGGAAAGCGGCAGAGTACGACATCATGGTTTGATGCTGCACATATACATTAGCCAAAAGCAAAGTAAGGGCCACCATTATGATCAGTAAACCATAATACAGCAGTGTTATACGTGCCCTGTCTAATATAGACTGCTCCTCGTCAAATATCGCATTAAGTGAAAAGTTAAAAATTCCCGCCTTTTTACTCATTTAGTTTAATATGGTATAGATTTTCCCCAGGTAATATTTACTTGAGTAGCAAAGATATCAGGGTCAATCACCATTACTATGTACAATTAGCCAGCCAAATCTTCCAGGTTTTTAATTATGATAGCTAATTTTGCTTCTGCATCGGCCTTCTTACGTCGTTCTGCATCAATTATTTCCGGTTTAGCGTTCTGCATAAATCGCTCGTTGTTCAATTTCGCGTCAACAGATTTTAAAAACCCTATAAAATAATCCCTTTCTTTTTTCAGTTTTTCCGTCTCGGCAGCAACATCCAAATTTTCTTCTAAAGGGACAAAAAACTCGTCTGTTTGCGCCAAAAAGCTGATTGCGCCATTTACTTTATCAGCCACTTCTGTTAACTCGCTAATGTTGCCCAGCTTTGATATAATTGCGTGGTAAAGTTTATAATTGATGCCCGAATTTACTTTCACAGAAAGCGTAAGTGCTTCTTTAGGTGATATTTGCTTATTATTACGAATATTCCTGATTTGAGTAACGATAAGCTTCACCACTTCCACATCTGCAAGCAGGCGTGTATTAAATTCCCCATAAGTTGGCAATTGCGCAACAATGCAACTGTCCTTTTCGTCGCGGTTTCCAAATAATTCGTCATGCCACAATTCTTCGGTAGTAAATGGCATAAAGGGATGTAGTATTTTTAGTATGTTCTCAAAGAAGTATATGGTCTTTGTATAGGTCTCTTTGTCTGCCGGCTGCTGGTACGGCGGCTTTATCATTTCCAAGTACCAGGCGCAAAAATCATCCCATACCAGTTTGTAGGTAACCATCAGTGCTTCTGATAACCTGTACTGGTTAAAGTTGTCTTCTATCTCGGTCAAAGCCTGGCTAAAACGGCTCTCGAACCATTCAATGGCAATGGTATTATTGCATGGCAAACTCTCGTCTACTTCCCAGCCTTTAACCAGCTTAAACGCGTTCCATATTTTATTGCCGAAGTTACGGCCCTGCTCGCAATAGCTTTCGTCAAACATCAGGTCGTTACCTGCGGGCGAACATAACAGCATCCCTACCCTAACGCCATCAGCTCCATATTTCTCTATCAGGTCCAGCGGGTTGGGCGAGTTGCCTAACGACTTTGACATCTTTCGCCCCAATTTGTCGCGCACTATGCCGGTCAGGTAAACATTTTTAAACGGAATTTCGCCGCGCAGTTCGTGTCCCGCCATGATCATTCTCGCTACCCAGAAAAACAGTATCTCGGGCGCGGTAACCAAATCATTAGTTGGGTAATAGTATTTTATTTCGGGGTTATCCGGGTTAGCCACACCATCAAAAACAGATATGGGCCACAACCATGATGAGAACCAGGTATCAACCACATCCTCTTCCTGCACTAAGTCATCAATGGTGAGTGGTGAGTGGTGAGTAGTGAGTTTGTTTGCTTCTACAAGCGCTTCTTCTTTTGTCTTGGCTACTACGTACTGTCCGTCGGGCAGGTACCAGGCAGGTATTTGCTGGCCCCACCATAGCTGGCGGCTGATGTTCCAGTCGCGCACGTTCTCCATCCAATGACGGTAGGTATTGATATATTTTTCGGGTATCAGTTTTATGTCACCGTTCAGTACATAGTCCAGCGCCGGTTTGGCCATTTCTTCCATCTTGCAAAACCATTGCATAGATAGTTTTGGCTCTATCACCGCGTCAGTACGTTCCGAAAAACCTATCTGCGATTTATACTCTTCCGTTTTATCCAGCGCACCGGCTTCGTCCAATAGCACGGCTATCTTTTTACGTGCGGCAAACCTGTCTTCGCCAACCAGTATCTGTGCTTTTTCATTGAGCGTGCCGTCATCATTTAATATATCAATAATTGGCAAATGATGTTTTTGGCCCAACTGGTAGTCATTCAAATCGTGCGCCGGGGTAACCTTTAAACAGCCGGTACCAAAGTCCATAGCCACGTATTCGTCCAGTATTACCGGTATCTCGCGGTTAATTAACGGCACCAATACTTTTTTACCGTGCAGGTGAAAATAGCGTTCATCATTAGGGTTAATGCAGATGGCGCTGTCCGCCATAATGGTTTCGGGGCGGGTGGTAGCTATAGTTAAAACTCCATCGCCATCGGCCAGTTTATAATTAATATAATACAGCTTCTGGTTTACTTCCTTCCGGATAACTTCCTCGTCAGATACCGCAGTTTTGCCTTGCGGGTCCCAGTTTACCATGCGCACACCGCGGTATATCCAGCCTTTTTTGTACAGGTGGATAAATGTATCCAGCACTGCTTCGCTCATGTGCGGGTCCATGGTAAAGGTGGTACGGTCCCAATCGCATGATGCGCCTAATTTTTTAAGCTGCTCCAATATAATACCGCCGTATTTCTCTTTCCATTCCCAGGCGTAGCCCAAAAATTCGTCGCGGGTAAGGTCTTTTTTATTGATGCCTTTTTCTTTCAGCATGGCTACCACCTTTGCTTCGGTAGCTATGCTGGCATGGTCGGTGCCGGGTACCCAGCAGGCATTTTTGCCTTTCATACGGGCACGGCGAATAAGCACATCCTGTATGGTATTGTTAAGCATATGGCCCATATGCAGCACGCCGGTAACATTTGGCGGCGGTATAACAATGGTATAAGGTTCGCGGTCGTCAGGTACCGATGCAAAAAATTTATGCTGTAACCAGTAGGTGTACCACTTATCTTCAAATTCGCGTGGCTGATATGTTTTAGAAATACTCATAAGCCTGCAAAAGTAGCTATTTGGGTGGAAGGTTCATAGTTCGTTTTTAGTTCATAGTTCATGGTTGATAGTTCATAGCCGGATATTACTCACATCGTCTTTGCTGCGAAAAACGAATTTCGTCTTTTTTCTTTTTCCCCTCTCTACAACGTAGAGAGGGGTGACAAGCGCAGCGTAGTCGGGGTGAGTTAACTACACGCGCGGCTATCCTGCTAAACTCCTGCTATGAACTATCAACCATGAACTATGAACTCCTACACACAATAATTAACGAAATAAACTGTTATAACAAAGCAAAGTATCATAACTCATATGAAAACACTGTCGCTCACCCGTTTCCTGCAGGAGTTACTAAAACGGTCAAAACTGGGATTTGTGGTTAACTGGTTTAACCGTTAAATTGTCCGGTTCCTGCATTAAACACTTCATCGTAAAAAAAACAAAAATGTAATCAGTGTCACCATAAAAGGTGGGCTTTGGCGTATTTTTAGCAAACTTTATACAGATATGCTGATACATGATGATGAGACTTTTGAAGGTATAATTTATGCTGGAAAAGTGACCAGGAACGAAGAATTTCAAAGCTGCACTTTTAAAAACTGCGATCTTTCAAACAGCTCCTTCATCTACAATAAATTCCTGGATTGTACTTTTATTGGCTGCAATTTGTCGCTTGTGCACTTGGGTTATTCAACCTTAAATAATGCCGTGTTTAAAAGCTGCAAAATATTGGGTGTGAATTTTAAGGAGTGCCAGGATTTTCTGTTCAGCGTTCAATTTGAGAACTGCATATTGGATTATGCCTCATTTATGGATAAAAAGATGCCGAAAACAAAGTTCATCAACTCCTCGCTAAAGGAAGTGAACTTTAGCAATACCATGCTTTCAGGTTCGTTATTTGACCAAACGGACCTTTCGGGTACTGTTTTTAACCGGACCGACCTAACAGCTGCCAATTTTGTTACCGCCTACAATTTCGACATTGACCCGGAACTGAATAATGTTAAAAAAGCCGCTTTTTCCACGCAGGGCTTGCAAGGGTTGTTACTGCGGCACCAGCTTAAAGTGGTTTAGTATTAAGTTTCTGCTTTTGCTAAACGCAGTTGACTCACCCTGTCGTCACTTCGTTCGACATCCCTCTCTACTTCGTAAAGAGGGAATTTTTTTAACGCCACCTCTCTACATAGTATAGATGGGTGACAAGTGAAGCGAAGTTGGGGTGAGTAAAAAACACTCAAAGCCGCAATTCGAAATTCAAATCCCCTATCTTTGCCACAAATATGATCATTCATCAATTTTATGATAAGGGCCTGGCGCATGCTTCATACGCCATCATCAGGGCGGGTAAAATGGCCGTTATCGACCCTGCCCGCGACCCGCAGCATTACTATGATTTTGCTATTTTGCACGAGGCCGATATAGTGGCCGTGATAGAAACCCACCTCCATGCCGATTTTGTAAGCTCGCACCTTGAACTGCACCGTAACACCGGGGCTACCATCTATATCAGCAAACTTGCCCATGCAGAGTACCCGCACGAAACCTTTGATGAAGGCGAGGTGATCACTTTGGCCGATATCTGTTTAAAATGCATGAATACCCCCGGCCATTCGCCCGATTCGATATGTGTGCTGGTGGTGGATGAGAATGGTAAAGACACCGCCATTTTTACCGGCGACACCCTGTTTGTGGGCGATGTAGGCCGGCCAGACCTGCGCGAAAACGCAGGAAACATTACCGCGCAAAAAGAAGAACTGGCCCGGCAGCTATACCACAGTACCCGCGATAAGCTGATGAAGCTGCACAAAGACGTGATACTTTATCCCGCCCATGGCCCCGGCTCGCTTTGCGGTAAAAACATCAGTCCCGAACTGCAAAGTACCATAGGCAACGAATTGCGTCATAACTACGCTTTGCAGCCAATGGATGAGCAACAGTTTGTGAACCTGCTTATAGCCGACCAGCCATTTGTGCCAAAATATTTTGAATACGCGGTGGAAGCCAATAAAAAAGGCGCACCCGATTTTCAGTTAAGTGTTGATGAAGCGCTTAGTCATAAAACTACCCGGCTGGCAAAAAATACGCCGGTGATAGATACCCGCCCTAAACAGGATTTTGTAAAAGGCCATATCCCCGGTGCCATCAACCTGCAAAATGCCGAAAAATTTGAGACATGGCTGGGCGCCATACTTGCACCCGGCGAACAGTCTTACTTAATGGCCGCCGATGATAGCGAACTGGAGAGCGTAGTTAGCAAAGCCGCCAAGATCGGCTACGAAAAAAATATTAAAGGCGTAATTACTTCGCTTACAAAAGCCACCTCCCAATCGGCAGCATTTGATGCGGATGATGTAAAAACCAACCCCGGCAAGTATACTATTGTTGATGTACGCAATTGGGCCGAGATAGGTAAAGGTAAAATATTTGCCAACGCGCTGGCCATTCCCCTGCCCGAACTGCGTGAGCGGGCTAATGAGATACCGACTGACAAACCCATTGTGGTGCATTGCGCTGCAGGTTACCGGTCGGCTGCCGCAAGCAGCATTCTTGAGGGGGTGGTAAAAAATGTAGCGGTATATGATATGGGTGAGCGGATCAGTGAGTTCATGGTTCATAGTTCATAGTCGAAATGATATCACCTATTTTTAAACTCCGTCTATGAACTATGAACCATAACCTGCAAATAACCCCCACCGCCGATGGCTCCAATACCATTTACAACGCACAGGTAGGCGAAAACTACCACTCAAAAAATGGGGCCTTGCAGGAAAGCCGGCATGTATTTGTTGATTCGGGCCTGCGTTACTTTTTGGCGAATAGTGGTGCACAGGAAATTTCCATATTAGAAGTTGGTTTGGGTACGGGTTTAAATTTTTTGCTGACAGCGGATGTTTGTACTGCTGGTAAAATAAACCTGGACTATACCGGCATCGAAGCTTACCCCTTAACCGCGGATATGATAGCTACGACCGGCTACGATAAATACTGCACCCCCGAATTATGGGATAGCTTCACCTCAAATTATGGGCTATCGCTGAAAGCTCCCGTGCAGCTAAATGATTGCTGTCAACTTCAAACCGCCAACTGTAAACTACTCGATTTTGCCTCGCCTAAACAATACGACGTTATTTATTTTGATGCCTTTGCCGCCGCCTACCAGCCCGAAATGTGGGACGAAGCCGCTATAGACCATACGCTTCATTTTTTAAAGCCCGGCGGCGTGTTTGTCACCTATGCCATAACCGGCAACCTGAAACGCATGATGAAAAGCCATGGCCTAAAGATTGAAAAGGCTCCGGGCGCAGCCGGTAAGCGCGAGATGTTGAGGGCGGTTAAATTATAGTGGCAGTGGCGGTAGCAGCTTTGATTTTCAAGTTTAATGAGCAGTATTTAGTTGACCGTTGCATTATCTTTACAGACAGAAAAATAAATCCGAAATTGAACATTCGAAATTCGAAATAAAAACATGCCTTTAACTCCACCTGCTACAGCCTCCACACCCGCTACCTCGTTTGAACGCCTGCTTGCTATTATGGACGACCTGCGCGCCAATTGCCCCTGGGATATG
>JBDSIC010000165.1:0-5101 GCA_039918195.1 Mucilaginibacter sp. | reverse complement strand
CCAGGCTGATTCGCATTCAAGAGGTGTTATTGAAAATGCTTTAAAACGTGCTTTTGCACCGGAGTTTTTAAACCGTATTGATGATGTTATCGTATTTAACTCACTGGGTAAGGACGAGATATTTAAGATTATCGATATCGAGCTGGCTTACCTGTTTAGCAGGGTTAACGGTTTAGGCTATAAAATTGAGCTTACCGAAAGCGCCAAAGAGTTTATCGCCGAAAAAGGTTACGACTCGCAATTTGGTGCCCGCCCGCTTAAACGTGCCATCCAGAAATATTTGGAGGACCCAATTGCCGAAGAAATACTGAAAGGCGAATTGAACGAAGGTGATACCATGGAAGTGGATTACGACAAGGTAGCCGACCAGATAACGATCGTCGACAAAAAAGGTGAGGATAAAAAGCCGGAAGAAGAAGAAGAACAGAAGTAAAAATAAAGTGATCAATAAGTGAGATCCCCCGGAGTATAACCGGGGGATTTTTTTTGACTGATTTTTATAATAAAGAAATTTTTTATTGTTTTAAGATAAAAATTATTTACCTTCACTTAGCCAATTAAGGATGATATGGATAAGTGGATAAGAGTGTTTGCAGTACGGTTGATCATTATTGTTTTGCTGGTGTACGCGGTGATATATTTTAACCACTTACCCTAATCAAATAAATCTGCATTTTAATTTAAACCTTTCTGGTTTATTTTGTTCTCATCATATATAACAACAATATATTATGAAAAAATTCCTTACACTCGTTTTATTGATAGGCGTTGCTATGGTAGCTTCGTCATGCAAAAAAGAAATTACCCAGGTCATCCAGCCTAATCAAACCATTATTTTTAATGTGCAATCGGGCGACTGGCAGTTAAACCAGGCAAAAACCACCTATTTCACCACCTTAGACGATATTCCCGAAATAGACAACTATTTCCATGAAAATGGCGGGGTATTAGTTTATGGTATGTTTGAAAATGGTATTTACGAACAATTTCCACAGGTATATGATGGTATATCATACAGCTACTCATACGTAAACGGCAGCATAGAAATTGATGCGCAGCTATTTGACGGTAGTACTTATCCCGAGTCGGCCAAACCGGGCGCTGTAAAGGTAAAAGTGATTTTGGTTGACTCGCAGCCATAATTGGAAATTCAAAAAAAGAAAAGCCCCCGGGAAATCGGGGGCTTTTTTTATGGGGTGATTATACTATTAAAATGATACGTTGATAGGCGTATCATCCCATGACGGGTCATAGGTGATTTGCGAACCTCCGCCTCCGCTTCCTGAGGAGCTGAACATATTGCCTGTGAGTATGGTAACTTTATTAGGCTGGCAGGTTACGTTTAATATAGTCTTTTTAACAATCAGGTTATCATTTGCATCAAAGCATGAAATAATTATCTTCATAGGGTTAACGGTAGGAGTAAGCTGGGTGCCGGCAATAACATTAGATGTGCCCTTATCAGCAGCAGTCAATTTTTGTGTTGATGAATATTGGCCTGCATAGGTTGAGTGATCAGTGGTAGTAACGTTGGTTGTTGGGATACCCCCAACTAAATAATACGCGCCGTAAGTCGAGTCGGCAGTTATAGTTACATAATCAATATTTGCAGGTATGGCATCAGCTATTTTAACCTGTAGTTTGCCTACTATACGGTCTAAGGTAATGCTTTGACTTTCATTGGTTTCGTCGTCAACTATCAGCTGCATATCTTTGTAAAAACAGTCCTGGTTAATAGCTTGTGCAACGTTATACCCTCCGCCAACGCGTGGTGTTTCGTAACTGAAAGTAAAAAATGCGCTTCTTAGATTATCACCATTGATGATCTGCAGGTCACTATTGTGTAGATCAGGGTTTAATTTTCCGGCTATAAAATGTATGCTGTAATTGCCATTGGGCAATTTTTCAGTTAAAGTGCCAAATTTCTCATCAGCTGATACCTGCTTAATTGTTTTATAGAAATTTTGGTTGGTGTTGGAGTAAATGACATAGTACAGCACATCAATTTTGTCGGTTAAAGCAGTAGCCTTCAGGCCCGCAGCTTTTTTGCTCATGCCAAACGATTCAAGTGAGTGTGAAAACCCGCTTACTTTAAACGTTATATTCTTTAAACCGTCATTGTTTTTAGCCTTGTTATCTTTTTTACATGAGGTGATGCTCAATATCAGTACAATAAGGCCTAATAAAATTCTTTTCATTATTATATAATTAAGGCGTGTTTAATAATTAATTATAACAGGTGTTTCGTCCCAGTTATCATTTACATCAATACCAAAGTTGGCGTTCACATCAAATAATTTACCGGTAAGTTTGGTTATCTTGTTTTTTTCGACCGGCACATTTTCAATTTTACGGGTCGAGATCAGTTTTGAGTCAGCATCGTAACAGTTAATGTTAACCGTTAAATAGCCGCCCGTATTCATAATAAAATTACTGAGGTTAAAGCCGGTTTGGCCTTTAGCCGAGTCTGGGACGCTAACGGTTTTAACCATGTCAACCATTCCAGCTCTAAAATCGCTTGAATTAGGATACAAAATAGCGCCATATATTTGTTGAGGTTTGCCGTTTTGAAAGTCGAATATTGGATATTCCGCGCCATAGCTGTAAGTAATGGTTTTGGCATTGGCAGGCATAACATCGGTAAAAGTTATTTCAAGTTTACCTACTATACGCTCAAGGTTAATAGCATGATTTGCAGAAGTGTCTGACACGGTTATTTCCAGGCTCTTATAAAAAGTATCATTCCAGTATAATGCTGATGGCGGCGCATCAGGGTTATCCCCGGGGTAAAAAAACTTATACGGACCTACTGAATAATATTTTGCAGAGTAAGTGGAATAATGTACCGCTTTAAGGCCTGTCTTACCACCAAAAACTATCACCTGGTACTTGCCGGCTGGCAAATTATCGTTTATAACACCAAATTGAGGGTCGGTAGAATTTTGTGTAATAACACTTACCAGATCATAGTAAACTTTATTTTTATTCAACCCCAATACATTGTAAGTAAGCACATCGATTTGGCCGGAAAGGGGAGTGCCGGTGTCATTTACTTTCTTTGCTGTACCTGATCCGGAAATTTCTTGTGCAAAACCCGAAACATCGAACCGTACATTGTATTTTTTTGCAGGGCTTTCGGGCTGGCTTTTATTTTCTTTTTTACACGAAGAAACAAACAATAAGGCCACCGTGGCATATAGTAAGGTTTTTTTCATTTGATTATTGGGATACATTCGTTTTAACTGGTGTGACGGTTTTGGTAATTTAAAGGTACAAAGTTTTAGCGAACTACAAAACTTTCCCCCATATATTTTTGATTTACACGCTGTTGCCGCCCTGAGATTGGTTATACCAGGTTAACTTTGGAGGTTAATGTGGCTTAGTCTCAGCATTTTTTTTAGGAAATACCAGCGAAGCAATAATACTTACCAACAATATGCCCACAATCACTATTAGCGAATGTACCGTAGTGAACCCAATTTTTTCGGCATAATGCCCAACCAGCATTTTAAGGCCGATAAATGCCAGTAATGCCGCCAGCCCAACTTTCAGGTAATGGAATTTATCAATAATATTCACCAGCAGGAAGAACATAGAGCGTAGGCCCAGTATGGCAAATATGTTTGAGAAAAATACGATATATGGGTCCTTGGTTACCGAGAAAATAGCGGGTATGGAATCAACCGCAAAAATTACATCGGTAAACTCGATGATAAGCAACACTAAAAAAAGCGGTGTGATGAGCCGTTTGCCATCGCGCTTTACAAAGAACCGGCCCCCCTGGAAGTGCGGCAGAACACTAAAATGTTTAGAGGCGAACTTTACTACCTTATGGTTATCCGGGTCTATCTCATCCTCCTGGTTGCGGTTTACAAACATCATTACCCCGGTATACACTAAAAACACACCGAATATATATAACACCCAATGGAATTGCTCTATCAGCGCGGAACCCAAAAAGATAAATACAAAGCGCATTACGACGGCACCCAGTATCCCCCAAAACAGTACTTTATGATAGTACTTCGGGTCGACAGAGAAAGCCGAAAAGATAAGCACCATCACAAATATATTATCAACCGACAGGGCATACTCCACCACGTAGCCGGTAATAAATTCCAGGCCCAGGTTTTTACGGTATAGTTGCAGGCCGCCTTTAAGGTCGGCGGGGTTTAACTCCAGTTTGTGCAGGTGGTCCACGTTAATTTGCTGTAGCTGGGCAAAGGTTTCTATATGGTGCAGCAAGTGGCCGTACTGCGTCAACAGGAAGTAGAATATCAGCGCTAACGTTACCCATACCGCGCTCATGATGCCGGCTTGTTTCACGGTAACCGGGCTGTCTTTTTTCGCAAACAACCCTAAATCGATAGCCAGCATTAACGCGATGAAGACGATAAAGCCGATGATGAAACTTAATTCGCTCGACATTATTTATTGCGTTCGGTAGTAAACAGCACCAATTGTTCAAGCCCCGTACGCGCGTCACCTTCGGGGAAGGTGTTTAATATTTCGAAGGCCTCTGCCTGGTATTTTTTCATTTGTGTTTCGGCATATTGCAGGCCGCCTGCTTGCTTAACGTAGTTGATGATCTGTATAATTTTTGCAGGATCGTCATTATGGTTTTTCACCAGGGTTATCATGCGTTTCCGCTCTGCCGAAGGGCTGTTATTAAGGGAGTATATCAGCGGCAGGGTAACCTTTTTTTCTTTAATGTCGATACCTAAGGGTTTGCCTACATCATCTGTGCCAAAATCAAACATATCGTCTTTTATTTGGAAGGCTATGCCAATTTTTTCGCCAAACAGGCGCATTTTCTCGATAAGGGCATCATCGGCACCTGCCGAAGCCGCCCCGCAGGCGCAGCAGGCCGCAATAAGCGACGCCGTTTTTTGACGGATAACATCGTAGTAAACAGGTTCGCCAATATCCATACGGCGCACCTTTTCTACCTGCAGCAGTTCGCCCTCGCTCATTTGCTTAACCGCCTCTGATACGATCTTGAGCAGGTTAAAGTCGCCGTTATTAATAGACAGCAGCAGGCCTTTGGATAGCAGGTAATCGCCTACCAAAACGGCTATCTTATTTTTCCATAAAGCGTTGA
>JBDSIC010000164.1:0-5754 GCA_039918195.1 Mucilaginibacter sp. | reverse complement strand
ATGCTATTTCGGTACCCGCAAAATTACAAACCACTAAAGAAGATATATCCGAAGTATTAAAAGGTTTCCAGCGCGAGAAGGGAACTAACGGATACGAAATATTTAAAGTTCGTGGATGGGATTACGTGGCGCTTTGCGAAACTTACGAGTTTGCAATAAAGGTTTGCCGCGATGAGCATGTGCCGGTTATGATACATGTTACCGAAATGACCCAGCCGCAGGGGCACTCTACTTCCGGGTCGCACGAACGTTATAAATCAAAAGACCGCCTGGAGTGGGAGGCTGAGTATGATTGCCTTACGCAGATGCGCAAGTGGATGATAGAATCGGCAGTTGCCGCGCCCGAAGAAATTGATGAACTGGAAGCAACCGCAAAAAAGCATGTACGCGAATGCCAGCGCGAAGCCTGGAATGAGCTGAGCGGCGAAATAGTAACAGAACTTGATGAAGCCTCGAAACTGATAGACCAGCTGGCATTATACGTTACCGTACAGGACGAGCTTGCAGCCATTACGGCTGAACTGCGCGGCTGTATCGATCCCGGCCGCAGGGATGTTACCGCGGCGGTGCGCAAAGCATTACGGGTTACCCTTAATGAACCTGTTGCCGAAAGACAAGTGCTTATCGACTGGCTTAACGAGGAGAATATTGACAATAAGGAACGCTTTAACTCCAAACTGTTCACCGAAACGCTGCAGTCGCCATTAAATGTGCCGGTAGTAGCCGCACACTATGATGATGAGGCAAAAGTAATGGATGGCCGTGAAGTACTAAACGCCTGTTTCGACGCTAACTTTGAGCGCGATCCGGCTATTGTGGCTTTCGGCGAGGACGTTGGAGCTATTGGCGATGTAAACCAGGGCTTTGCCGGTTTGCAAACCAAGTATGGCGATATCCGCATAACTGATACCGGCATACGCGAGGCGAGTATAATAGGGCAGGGTGTAGGCCTGTCAATGCGCGGGCTAAGGCCGATAGCAGAGATACAATACATGGATTATTTACTATATTCCATTAACGTACTAAGCGATGATTTGGCCAGTTTAAGCTACCGCACACGCGGCGGACAAAAGGCACCGCTTATAGTACGCACGCGCGGCCACAGGCTCGAGGGGATATGGCATTCGGGTTCGCCGCTTGGTATTATGCTCAATGCATTGCGGGGCGTGCATATTTGCGTGCCACGTAATATGACGCAGGCTGCCGGTATGTATAATACTTTGCTGCGCGGCGATGAACCTGCTTTGGTGATAGAATGCCTTAACGGCTATCGCCTTAAAGAAAAATTGCCGGCCAATGTTGGCGAGTTTACCGTGCCTTTAGGCAAAGCCGAAATAATGGCCGAGGGTACCGATATTACCGTGGTATCCTATGGTTCAACCCTGCGCATTGTGATGGAAGCGATACCTGAGTTAGAGAAACTGGGCATCAGCATGGAAGTGATCGATCCGCAAACGCTGTTCCCTTTTGATACCGATAACATTTGCAGCACGTCATTACAAAAAACAAGCAAGCTACTGGTGGTTGATGAAGATCTGCCGGGTGCCGCATCGGCCTACATTCTGCAAAAAATACTGGAATGCCAAAACGGCTATTACAGCCTCGACACCCAGCCAAAAACACTCACAGCCAAAGACCACCGCCCGCCTTACGGATCGGACGGGGATTACTTTACCAAACCATCTGTTGATGATATCATCGAGACCGTTTATGCCATGGTAAGCGAAAGTAACCCGGCAAAATTCCCGCCGATATATTAACAGGTTAACATAAGTTAATTTCCACTCCTGGTATTTTGATATCAGGTTGATACTTTATACCTTAGCATACCAATTGTAAAACATCAATTGCATTTTTTGCCTTTTAAAACCTACACATATGAAGAAATCTTACGCTATTTTGCTGGCAGTAATGATATTTACCGCATTTAACTCAGCTAATGCACAAGCCCCGGTTATTACCACGTTTAGTCCTGCAAGCGGGCCGATAGGCAGCACTATCACTATTAGTGGTTCGGGATTTAATACAACTGCCGCCAATAATCTGGTATTGTTTGGCAGCATTAAAGCACAAATCACTTCGGCAACAGCTAGAAAGCTAACAGCCATAGTCCCCGTTGGTACCAGTTACCAACCTATTACCGTAACTAACCTAAGCAAACGCCTGTCTGTTACGGCAAACACTATATTTAACATTACCTATGCAACAACTTTAAATGTTTCGGCACCGCAGGCGTTTGCCAACGTTAACGGGTTTGCATATTATAGAATTGGCGATATTGACGGCGATGGTACACCGGACGTTGTGGTGCTTGACGGCGCTACGCACGGCATTAGTATTTACCGTAACACTACCGAACCCGGAAGCAATAAGGTTACTTACGATCCGCCTGTTTTGGTTTACGCATCTATTGCAGGTTATGCACTGGAACTTGCCGACCTGAATAGCGATGGTATACCGGAGATAATGACAAGCGCTTATACCGGGTTTTCGGTACTGCGTAACACATCACACCCCGGCGCTATTACTTTTACAGAAGATATTAATATTACGCTTCCCAAGGTAGATGCTTATGGCTCGATGAACTTAACCGCCGGTGATATTGATGGTGACGGCAGGCCCGATGTAGCTATCACACACAATGGTATAGTAAAATTATTGCGTAACAAATCGACAGGCGCTACCTTGTCTTTTGCAGCGCCGTTTGATGTTATAAATGAGGCAAACATGGATGTTAAATTGTACGATGTTGACGGTGACGGTAAAATAGACTTGTTAACGGATAGCTATACCCGTGATGAACTGATGATAGCCCTTAACACGGCAACACCGGGCACTATAAATTGGTCATCGTTTGCAACACCGGTAAATATGCGCATACCCGACGCCGGAAAAATAATTATGGCAGATATGGACGGGGATAATAAACTTGATTATTTACAGGGTACTTATGTTTACCGTAATACATCCACTGTTGGCTCACCCTCATTTTCCTTAATGGTAACGTTAAGTACCACGCAGGGCGGGGCGGTAATAATCGGTGACGTAACCGGTGATGGTAAACCGGATATGGTTAAGGTAATGAATTATAATACGGCGGTTTATCAAAATTTGAGCACGCCCGGCAACATCAGTAATAGTACATTTAAAGCAACTTTTTTTGCTGTAAAACTGGAGCCTCAGTCTGGTATGGTTACGCTGGCTGATATAAACGGCGATGGTAAGCAAGACTTGGCTACATCACGCGCAACCTTACTTAATGATGCTGATGTTTTTACCAAACCTGTTATTAGCAGCTTCAGCCCGCTAAAGGCCAATGCCGGTACAGCAGTTACCATCAACGGTAAAAATTTTAGTTCAACGGCATCAAATAACATCATTTATTTTGGCGCGGTAAAGGCTGCTGTAACCAACGCCTCGGCAACAAAGCTTATTGTTACAGTGCCTGCCGGCACTACATATGAGCCTATCTCGGTATTAAATACTGCTTTAAGCACCACGGGTTTTTCAAAGGTCCCCTTCATACTTACAAATACCAAAAAGAAAGCTAAAGTGGTTAAAACTGATTTTCAGCCGGTTGTTCAGTTAGCCGCTAAAGGTCCTGCTTCACAAGCCAAACAGTTCATATTAATTAAAGACATAAATGGCGATGGTAAACCCGACATCATAAATGCGGGCGCGGGCGGTATAAACATCTATCAAAACAATTCGTCGCCGGGTAACTTAACTACAGCTACTTTTAAAAAGACATTTTTTGCGGCACCTACGCAAATACTTGGCTTTGCTGTAGCCGATATGGACAATGATGGTAAACCTGATATTATAGCAGTAGGCGGCACTACACTAAATAACATCTATGTTGCCGTATCGCGGAACCTCAGCAACGGCGGCAACATTACAGGTACGTCTTTCGCTACGCCTATAACACATAGTATTGAGGGTACTGCAAGCGGATTACATGGTTTAAATACTACCGCTTTTGCCAATGTTTATACACCCGATGTTGATGGCGACGGTACCAATGATATTGTAATTACCGGCAATGGCGGTAATTCATTTCGTAATACAAGTTCGCCGGGCCATATGTCAGCCGCTACATTATATACTCAACAAGGCCTTAAAGTGGGCGTATCGCAAATTAACTTTGCCGATTTTGACCTTGATGGAAAACCTGACTTTGCGGGATTTTCAAATAGTTATACCTCGAGCATGACCACAACCAAAGTGGGCTTAGCATTCAATTTTTTAAAACAGGGAATAGTTGACAGGGAAGCATTTAGAGGGACTGCATATTTGGCAGAAGTACAGAGCAATACCGAGCAGATGGCTGTAGGTGACATCAATGACGATGGCCGCCCCGATGCCGTTGCAGCGGCCTATGATGGGCCGCAATTGCTTGTAAGTAAAACACAAGGGGATATTGTGTACCTGCAAACGGTGGGTATTGTACAATCACCGGGTTATACGAAAAGCATTTCCCTGGGCGATATTAATGGCGACGGAAAGCTGGATATAGTTCAGGCCACAGCAGGCGAAACTTATATCTATACCAATAATTTTACTGCCGGAGACATAAGCCCGTCGGCTTTTGTTAGCGAAACCGGATTTGGTGCCAACACCGAAACCCAAATTGCCGATATGGATAGCGACGGTATACCTGATGTTATAGGTGTAAATAGTTCATTTATAAATATTTTACGATACACACCCGCCGTAGCGGCCGGCGAAAATATGGTTGTAAATGATATTACCATCAACAGCGCCGTATCACCCAATGGCGATGGTATAAACGATGTGTTCACTGTTAACGGTATCGAAAAATATCCTGATAATAAGGTAATGATAACCAATAGCCGCGGTGCAAGGGTTTTTGAAACAGCCGGCTATAATAATTGCAATAAAGCATTTAATGGCATATCAGACGCAGGTGCCAGGCAGCAGGCCGGTACTTATTTTTATAATGTAAAGTACACCGATAACGGCGTGAAGAAAAGCAAGGCCGGCTATCTGGTATTAAAATATTGATAGAAATTCATCAATGAAAGGCCCCCAAACCGGGGCCTTTTTAGTTTAGCGGCAAAATGATAAAAAGATGATAACAGATAGGGGCAAGCTTGCCTGAATTTCGCTAATTTGCGCGCTTTAAAAGAATAAAATATATACCATGGATAGCACTACATTTTCAACCATATCAACTATTATTAAAGCCCGCCGCACCATCAAACCACCTATGATGAACGGGCAGAAAATACCTAACGGACATATTGCCGCTATATTAGAACTGGCCGACTGGGCACCAACCCACGCATTTACCGAGCCTTGGCGCTTTGTGATATATGAAGACCCAAAAGCTTTTTGCGCACAGCATGCTGTGCTTTACAAACAAGGTATAGCTGCGGAAAATTTTAAAGAAGGTACTTACAACACACTGGCAGCCATTGGCGACAATGCCTCGCATGTAATTGTCGCTTACATGAAACGTGGCAGCAATCCCAACATCCCGGCTGTTGAAGAACTGGCGGCTTCTTCGGCTGCGGTGCAAAACCTTTTACTGTCGGCTACCGCTTTAAACATAGCATCGTTTTGGAGCACCGGCGGGGCTACGCTGAAACCTGCCATGAAGGGATTTTTAGGAATAACCGAAGAGGACCAGGTACTTGGATTGCTTTACTTAGGCTATTCAGACCAGCATCCCGAAGGCAAAAGGCTTACACCTATAGAGGAAAAAGTAAAGTGGGTTAAATAACCTTTTAC
>JBDSIC010000163.1:0-9534 GCA_039918195.1 Mucilaginibacter sp. | reverse complement strand
AGGCGTTAAGCTGGTGCCGCGTTTTGTTTACACCGCCAGCGCCAATAGCGGCAGTTGCCCCGAAGGGTTTATTTGTCCGCCATACGGCGATGCGGCCAAAAGCGTTGTATTGGGCCATATTGCCCAGCTAAAGCCGGTATTGCATGCTAACGAGGATGTTATTGCCTGTGTACAACTGGGTTTCATCGGTACCTGGGGCGAGAACTATTATAGCGATTACTTTGGTGATGCTTCGCAAAATGGCGGCCAGGGCAAGCTGCTTGATAATAACTGGACTGACCGTATAGCCGTGTTAAAAGCAATGTTAGATGCCGTACCTGCCAGCAGAATGGTACAGGTGCGATACCCGCAATTTAAGCAACGCTATATAGGTGGCATAAATGCACCTGTAACTGCTGCCGCTTTAACAGAAGGTGCCGCCTTTACAGAAACGGATATAGCGCGGATAGGCTTCCACAACGATTGTTTTATGGCGAGTGGTAATGATTTTGGTACCTACGAAGATTATGGTAACAGTTCGTCCGACCGTTCTTCGGGAGCATCAGTTGTTAATACGCTGAAGGATTACTTTAAAGCCGACAGCAAGTTTGTTGTAGTAGGCGGTGAAACCTGCTTTGACGATTACGCACCAAATGACTGTGAGCCGGCAGGTAAAGCGCAGGAAGAATTTTCTACCCTGCACTACAGCTACATCAACGCGCATTATAACATTGATGTAAACAACGACTGGCAAACAGGCGGCTGCATGGATAACATTAAAAAGAATTTAGGCTACCGTTTTGTGTTGAAAAGTGCCTTGCTGCCTGATAATGTAGTTGCCGGTACATCACTTAGCATCACGCTTAATGTAAAAAATGCAGGCTATGCCTCGCCATATAATAAACGTACCGCTAAGCTGATCTTGCGTAGTAAAAATGGAGGTGCTGTCACATCGTTTGATATGGCGACAGATGTTCGCAAATGGTTCTCCGGCGATAACGTTGTAGAGGAAAGCATTAAGATCCCTTCAGATTTTCCTAAAGGCGATTACGAGTTGTTGCTGAACCTGCCAGATGAAACTACCAGCATTGCTGCCCGCCCCGAGTATAGCATCCGCATAGCCAATAATGATGTGTGGGAAGCTGCTACAGGTTATAATAAACTGAACCATACCATCAGTATAAAATAGTTATATGCTGATCAGAACTATGGCCAACAGCGTGTTACTTACCTGCCTTTTAAGTGCGGGTATGTCACCGCTGTTTGCTCAAAATAAAATTATTCAGATTAAGGACGGCGAAAGCTGGTACGGCGGCGCGGTTAACGAAGCGCATTTAGCGCCTTTTAAAACCGGGTACAGCCTTAACCTGTTCGCCGACACCCGCGGCAACCAGGCGGTGCCATTGCTGGTATCAACCAAAGGCCGTTTTATCTGGAGCGAAGAGCCATTTAAGTTCAGCTTTAATAACAGGCAATTGGTTATTAGTGATGCCTTAGGAGCTTTAACAGTTGATTCGGCTGGCAAAACCCTGAAGGATGCGGTAACTAACGCCGGCAAACGTTTCTTCCCGGCAAAACAAAAATTGCCGGATACGTTGCTGTTCAGCAGTCCGCAGTACAATACCTGGATAGAACTGGTATACAACCAAAACCAAAAGGACATTATCAAATACGCCAAGGATATACTGGCTAACGGTTTCCCCGCAGGTGTGCTGATGATAGACGATAACTGGGGCGATTATTACGGCCGCTTTGATTTCCGTAAGGACAGGTTTACAGATGCTGCCGGTATGGTTGATACGTTACACCAACTGGGCTTTAAGGTAATGCTTTGGATCAGCCCGTTCGTGTCACCTGATACTGAAGTGTTCCGCGACCTGCAGACAAAAAAGCTGCTGTTGTTTGATGGCGAAGCAGGCAAAACCTGGGCGCAGGCTGATAAACCTGCACTTATCAGTTGGTGGAACGGCTACAGCGCGGTGATGGATTTTACCAATCCCGAAGCCAAAACCTGGTTCAAAGGCAGGCTCGACCACATGGTGAACACTTACCATTTAGACGGTTTTAAGTTTGATGCCGGCGATGCAGATTTTTACCCGGCCAACGCGGTATCATTTGCCAAAGCCACGCCCAACGACCACAGCAGCTTATGGGGCGAGTTGGGCCTTGATTACCCACTAAACGAATACCGCGCCATGTGGAAAATGGCCGGCGAGCCGCTGGTGCAAAGGCTGCGCGATAAACAACATACCTGGGTCGACCTGCAAAAACTGGTTCCGCACCTTACAGCTGCCGGGCTAATGGGTTACCAGTTCACCTGCCCCGATATGATCGGTGGTGGCGAGTACGGCTCATTTATTGGCCGTGACAAGCTGGATGAGGAACTGGTAGTGCGCTCAGCGCAGTGCTCGGCACTGATGCCGATGATGCAGTTTTCGGTAGCGCCGTGGCGGGTGTTAAGCAAAGATCATCTGGCTATGGTTAAAGCTGCTGTCGATGTAAGAAAAAAATACACGCCTTATATACTACAGTTGGCAAAGGCTGCCGCCCAAACCGGCCAGCCGATAGCCCGCAGTATGGAGTACGCTTTCCCTAACCAGGGTGTCAGCGAAATAAACGGGCAATTTATGCTGGGGGATAAGTATCTGGTGGCCCCTGTTGCCGAAAAGGGCGGCAAAAAGACCATCGTACTCCCCAAAGGGAAATGGAAAACTGATGAGGGCGAAATAATAAGCGGTCCCCGCAAAATAGAACGGGTGATAGCATTGAACAGGTTGCCGGTATTTGAACTGATAAAATAACGGTAGTAATTAAAAAAAACTAAAATTAGCTATAGTGCAAAATGTATTGAACATAGAAGAGGTACTATCAAGGTTTAACTGTAAGGTTGATATAGCTTCCATGCGCGTATTTGGCTCGGGGCATATTAACGACACGTATTTTTTGAAGAGTACCGAACCGGGAGAGTGTGATTATTTATTGCAGTGCATTAACCACCACATATTTAAAAACGTGGAAGAACTCACCCAAAATATGTGTTTGGTGATCAGTCATCTAAAAGAAAAAGTAACGAATGAGGAGCATGGCGATCCTGAAAAGGAAGTGATGACCCTTATTGCGACCAAAGACAACAAATATTATTACCGCGATAGCAACGGCGACTACTGGCGCATGTGCGGCTTTTTAAAGGATACCAAAAGCTATGATGTTGTAGAAACCGAAAAGCAGGCTTACGAAGGTGGCAAGGCTTTCGGCAAGTTTCAACGAATGCTGTCGGACCTGCCTGCGGGGATCATGTACGAGGTGATACCTGATTTTCATAACATCCAGAAACGACTGGCTGATATGCGCGAAGCGGTGAAAAATAACCTGTCGGGCCGTGTAAAAAGTGTTAGTGCCGAGTTGGAGTATTTGGAGCAATACGCGGCATCGATGCTGTATTTTCAGCAGTCGGAACAGCAGGCGGCGCTTACCAAAAGGGTGATACATAACGACACCAAGTTTAACAATGTGCTGCTGAATTTGAACGACGAGGCGCAATGCGTTATTGATTTGGACACCGTGATGGATGGGTATGTAGCTTATGATTTTGGCGATGCCATACGCACCATCATCAATACCACTGCCGAGGACGAGAAGGACCTGGATAAGATAAAGCTGAATATGCCTTTGTTTGATGCTTACACTAAAGGATACTTAAAAGAAGCAGGCAAATTTTTATCTGATGCCGAAGTAAACTCGCTGGTGATGGGTGTGCTGCTGCTGCCATACATGCAGGCCGTACGCTTTTTAACCGATTACATTAACCGCGACCAATACTATAAGATAAAGTTTGAGCACCATAACCTGCAACGGGCGCGTGCGCAAATGCAGCTGTTTAAAATGCTGCACGCGAGCAAGCAGGAGCTTCAATGTACCATATCAAAAGAAATAGAAAATTACCGCGCAAAAGTAAATTAGTATGCAGCACATCAGCATCCCTTATGTATATATTGACGATATAGAGGCTCACGGGCTTATCGAATCTGTTTCGGCTTTGCTTGACGGTTACGGGGCGCACCCAATAAGTCATGCGCCCTGGGCTGACGGCGATACCGGGACCGCCGCGGCATTTTCGATAGCCTACAACGATGATCATATCTTCTTAAAATATTATGTAACTGAACGGGATATAAAAGCAGAATATGTGAAGGTGAATGATCCTGTATATAAAGACAGTTGTGTGGAGTTTTTTATCTCATTTGATAAAGATGCAAACTACTACAACCTCGAATTTAATTGTGTAGGTAATTGTTTCGCTCAATACGGTCCAAATAAAACCAACAGGGTTTTTATTGACAGGAAACTGGTAAACGGTATAAGGCATCAAACAGCCATAAGTGTACAAGACGGTGGAGTAATGAGCTGGGAGCTTACCTTACAGATACCCAAAAAAGTATTTATGTACCATCCGTCGTTAAATTTAAGCGAAGCCAGCGCGCGGGTAAACTTTTACAAATGCGGCGACGACCTGCAAAACCCGCATTTTTTATGCTGGAACAGGATAGAGGCCGAACAGCCCAATTTTCATTTAAGCGAATTTTTTAAAGAAGTTAGCTTTAGTCGCTAACCATACAATCAATACTAAACAAAACGAATGTCAGCCAACGTAATAACATCAACCAAAAGCAGCAAAGGGTTAAATCCGATCATATTAATAGGCATCCTGTTCTTTATTTTCGGGTTTATCACCTGGCTCAATTCGGTACTGATACCTTATTTAAAGCTGGCTTGCGAACTGAATAATTTCGAGGCCTATTTGGTGGCGTTCGCTTTTTATATTTCCTACTTCGTTATGGCCATTCCGGCAGCCAAAATATTAAACCTGACCGGTTTTAAAAAGGGCATGTCGCTGGGTTTGCTGGTGATCGCAGCAGGCGCGTTGCTGTTCATTCCGGCGGCTATGCTGCGGCTTTACCCTTTGTTCCTGTTAGGCTTATTTGTACAGGGTTCGGGGCTGGCCTTGCTGCAAACGGCATCAAACCCTTACATCACTATTTTGGGCCCGCCCGAAAGTGCGGCCAAGCGTATAAGCATCATGGGTATCAGCAATAAAATTGCCGGTGCCATTGCCCCAATTGTTTTAGGCGCCATTGCCCTAAAAAATGCCGACGGACTGAAAGCTCGTTTAGAGCAGGTGAGTGTGGAAGAAAAGGTCGCGCAGCTAAATGAACTGGCTTCGAGGGTGATTACCCCGTATATTGTTATCGTAGTAGTGCTGCTTATTTTAGGCGCGCTTATCTATTACTCAAGCCTGCCCGAAGTTGATACCGATACCGAAGATGAAGTAACCGTAGCGAACAACACCGGTAAAACCAGTATATTACAATTCCCGCACCTGCTTATAGGCGTACTTACTTTGTTCTTCTACGTAGGTGCCGAGGTTATTGCCGGCGATACGGTGATCAACTACGGCGCATCGCAGGGGATAGCTTTAAGTTCGGCCAAGTTTTTTACTACCTGTACATTGGTGTGTATGATAATCGGCTATTTGGTCGGCATCGTGTGCATTCCCAAATACATCACGCAGGAAAAAGCAATGAAACTTTGCGCGCTGGTAGGGCTTATCTTTTCGGCGGCGGCTTTATTTACAACCGGTTTCGTATCAGTATTCTTTATAGCTTTACTGGGGCTGGCCAATTCATTGGTGTGGCCGGCAATATGGCCAATGGCGCTTAATGGCCTGGGCAGGTTCACCAAAATAGGTTCGTCTTTATTAATAATGGGCATAGCGGGCGGGGCGGTTGTGCCGTTAATATATGGCGCGCTGGCCGATGCCATTGACCTGCGCAGCGCTTATATGATATTAATTCCGTGTTATTTACTGATAGGTTATTATGCCATAAGCGGGCATAAAGCAGGTAAAAGCTTGGTAAGATAATTTATACATCAGCATATTTAAAACAGTTAAACTAATTAAAAATAAAAAATTATGGATCGCAGAGATTTTGTTAAAAGCAGTGCAATAGGACTTGCCGGGATAACAATATTGCCTTCGGGATCATTATTCGGCAAGGATGCCGGTAAGGTGAGGTTAGGATACATTGGCGTGGGTTTACGCGGACGCAACCACATTAACGAGGGTTTGCTTCGCGACGATGTAGAAATTGTGGCGATATGTGATATACAGGAAAGCTCCTTAAAATATTGCCGTAAACAATTTGTAGATGCCAAAAAGAAATTGCCTGCCGAATACACCGGCGGCCTGGACGCCTACAAAAAACTGCTCGACAGGAAAGACATCGATGCCGTTATCATTTCAACGCCGTGGCAGTTTCATAAAGACCATGCTATTGACGCCATGCGCGCCGGCAAATATGCGGGCTGCGAAGTAATTGCCGGTATCTCGGTAGACGACCACTGGGACATATTAAAGGCGTACGAAGAAACCAAAGTTCCTTACATGACGCTGGAAAATGTTTGCTATCGCCGCGATGTACTGGCCGTACTGAATATGGTAAGGCAGGGGATGTTTGGCGAACTTGTCCATTTAGAAGGCGGCTACCAGCACGATCTGCGCCGTGTGTTGTTTAACGACGGGAAGCATTTCGACGGCATAGGCGGTGAGTTTGGCCCGAATGCGGTTGGCGAGGCCCAATGGCGCACCCAATGGAACATTGACCGCGACGGCGATATTTACCCAACGCACGGCGTTGGCCCGGTAATGAATTACATAGACATTAACCGCGGCAACAGCTTTACTAATTTGGTTTCCTTTTCGTCAAAATCGCGCGGGTTAAACAAGTATGTAGATAAGGTATCGCCCGGTAACAGCAACGCTAAAATTAACTATAAGAACGGCGACGTTACTACGACCATGCTTAACTGCGCCAATGGCGAAACCGTAATGTTATCGCATGATACCCACCTGCCGCGCCCATACTCGCTGGGCTTTAGGGTGCAGGGTACCAACGGACTTTGGATGGACGTAAACAATTCTATCTACATAGAAGATAAGGCAAAGGAATACGATGAGTGGGATACCGCCAAAATTTGGACGGATAAATTTGACCACCCGCTTTGGAAAAAATACGAAAAAACAGCCGAAGGCGCAGGCCACGGCGGTATGGACTGGTTTGTGTTTAATGCGTTTGTACAGGCGGTGAAACAACGTAAGCAAACACCGATAGACATTTACGATTCTTTAACCATGAGCGTTATAACTCCGCTGTCAGAAAAATCAATTGCCGACGGGAACACGCCGCAAAAATTCCCCGACTTTACAAAGGGTACATGGAAGGACCGCAAAAATACTTTCGCGCTGGACGATAGCGGGTTTTAACTCACCCCGACTTCGCTGCGCTTGTCACCCCTCTCTACTTTGTAGAGAGGGGAAGGATGGGCGAAGAAAAAGGAAAATACAAAAAAACTCCCTCTTTGCGCAGCAGAGAGGGATGTCGAGCGAAGCGATGACATGGTGAGTCAAATCGTGATGCGTTCTTAAGTACAAATACAAAAAATGAACAAAAAAATATTAGTGACCGGTGGCCTGGGTTATATAGGATCGCACACGGTAGTGGCATTGCTGCGGGCTGGTTATACCCCGGTAATTGTTGATAATTTGGATAACTCACGCGCCGGAATACTCGGTCAGCTGGAACAAATAACCGGCGTTAAACCGGAATTTCATAATATCGATTTGAATGATGAGGCAAAGGTTTCGGCATTTATAAATGACAATGACGATATAGAAGGTGTTATCCACTTCGCGGCGCATAAAGCGGTTGGCGAATCAGTAGCATCACCATTAAAATATTACCGCAATAACTTTAACTCCCTGTTCAGCATACTGCAGGCATTTGAAGGGCGAAATCTTAATTTAGTGTTCTCTTCATCGTGTACGGTATACGGGCAGCCGGATGTGTTGCCTGTAAATGAAGCCGCGCCGGTTAAAAAAGCTGAATCGCCCTATGGCAATACCAAACAGGTGGCCGAAGAGATATTGCAGGATATAGCGAAAGCGGATAAACTGAAGAACATTATTTCATTGCGTTACTTCAATCCGGTTGGTGCCCATGCTTCTGCGCTTATCGGCGAGTTGCCAATCGGCGTGCCGCAAAATCTGGTGCCTTTTATTACGCAAAGCGCCATTGGCAAACGCGGCGCTATTACCGTTTATGGTGATGATTATGCTACGCCTGACGGTAGCTGTATCCGCGATTATATACATGTAGTTGATTTGGCAGAAGCCCACATTGCCGCTTTAAAACGGCTGGAGCAGGATGGTTTGGATAACAACTACGAGGTATTTAACATAGGCACCGGCAATGGCTACACCGTGCTGGAAGTAATAAAAACCTTTGAAGCCGAAACCGGCATAAAGCTCAATTACAAAATAGGCGACAGGCGCGAGGGCGATATTGAAAAAGTGTGGGGTGACGTAACCAGATCAAAGGCCGGCCTGAAATGGGAAGCCAAATTGGGCATAGGCGATATGATGCGCTCGGCTTGGGCCTGGGAAAAATATTTAGAACAAAACGAGATCAAATAAGATGCTAAAACTAAACTTACTTGAAGAGACCCGCTACGAGAAAGTACCGGTTAAAATTTATAGCGACGATAACGAAGCCAGTGTAAATGTAGCGGGCCGCATAGCCAAACTAATAAAAGACAAACAGGCAAAAAGCGAGACAACTGTGCTTGGCCTTGCCACCGGCGTATCGCCTATTAAGGTATATAAAGAACTCATCAGGCTGCATAAAGAAGAAGGCTTGAGCTTTAAGAATGTGGTAACCTTTAACCTTGACGAATATTACCCGATAAAGCCTGATGCCGAGCAAAGCTATGTGCGGTTTATGAAAGAGAACCTGTTTGATCATATCGACATAGATATGGCTAACGTAAATGTGCCTGATGGCACCTTAAAGCAGGAAGACATAGCCGATTACTGCCTGGCCTATGAACAAAAGATAAACAGCTACAATGGTATCGACCTGCAAATACTGGGCATAGGCCGTACCGGCCATATCGGCTTTAACGAGCCGGGTTCGGCACCCAACTCGGGCACCCGTTTGGTTACCCTGAACGATTTGACCCGCAGCGATGCCAGCAAAGACTTCGGCGGTAAAGAGAATGTGCCGACCAAAGCCATTACGATGGGGGTAGGCACCATATTTAAAGCGCGGGAAATTATCCTGATGGCCTGGAGCGAGAAGAAAGCGTCCATCATTAAAAAAGCGGTAGAAGGCAACATCTCTACTGATGTACCGGCAACTTACCTGCAAATGTCTGCCAATACCGAGTTTGTGGTTGATGCCAGCGCGGCCGTAGCGCTTACCCGCTTTGACACCCCCTGGCTGGTAAAAGATTGCGTATGGACAGATAGTCTGATAAAAAAAGCGGTAATATGGCTGGCCCGGACATTGTGTAAGCCTATACTTAAACTCACCGAAAACGATTACAACAATAACGGTATGTCGCAGTTGGCAACTGAGCAGGGGCCGGTGTACAACATCAACATCCATATATTTAATAAGATACAACATACCATTACCGGCTGGCCGGGTGGTAAATTTA
>JBDSIC010000162.1:0-4021 GCA_039918195.1 Mucilaginibacter sp. | reverse complement strand
TCTTCTTTTTGTATAGAGCCTGTTGCCAGGTTGATAGATACTTTAGCCATGATACGGCAAAGGTAAGCTTATTTAAGATTTGTCCCGATAGCTATCGGGATAGATTTTAGATTTATGACAAGAGGGTTATTTTGTATTTTGAATTTAGGATTTTCAACCCCATAGCTATAGGGTTCGGATTTGGCTTATCAGCTTTATCGGCTGGCTTTTTGCAGAACCGCGTAAGCATCAAAAAGGTCGCGTTGCAGGGAGGGTGCGACACCTGCGACACCTGCAAACAGCAGTGCTTCCTTCGGAAGACCCTCCCGGTACATAAATAAATTCGGTAGATTGTTAGGTATAATTTTTTTTTGTATTTTGCTACTATAATAGCCCATGCCTGACTCGATGATACTCAAGTATTTAAAACAACATGTCAACCATTTTGCGTCAACTGCATTGCTTGTAATTACAGCAAGCTCAATACACGCGCAAACTTTTGGCGGCAATCCGCCAGCCATATATTGGCGGCAAATAATCACACCAGCAGCGAAAATAATCTTCCCACAAGGGATGGACAGCACGGCCCTGCGAGTAGCCAGCATCCTGCAACAAATGGACAATACCGTAAGGCCAACACTGGGCGACAAGCAAAAACAGGTAAGCATTGTATTGCAAAACCAGACTACCGAAACCAATGGCTATGTAGGCCTTGCCCCTTTCCGCAGCGAGTTTTACCTTACGCCGCAGCAAAACAGCCTGGAACTGGGTGGCATACCCTGGCCCGAAATGCTGGCAGTGCACGAGTTTAGGCATGTGCAGCAGTACAATAATTTTAATATAGGAATAATAAAATTATTAAGTCTCATATATGGAGAGAGCGGTCAGGCAATTGGCAATGAATGGATTATACCTGATTGGTTTTTTGAAGGTGATGCTGTCTACAACGAAACGCTCGTAAGTAAACAAGGACGAGGTAGGCTGCCCTATTTTTACAGGGATTACCGGGCGCTTTGGGCGGCACATAAAAACTATAGCTGGATGAAACTGCGTAACGGCTCTTACGTAGATTATGTACCATCGCATTACCCGCTGGGGTATATGCTGGTAGCTTACGGCCGCGAAAAATACGGGGATTATTTTTGGAGGAATGTTACTCACGAAGCTGCCTCGTTTGAATCTGGCTTTTACCCTATTCAAAAGGCCATCAAAACATATTCAGGTAAGGATTATGAGGAGTTCAGGGAAGATGCTTTAACGTATTTTAAAGAACAGTTTAAGGACAGGCAGCCCGAATTGGCAGCTAACCCAAAACAGCATTTTATAGCTGATGAGGAGTTTCCGGCTTATATAGATGATAATGCCTTGGTTTATTTAAGATCGGCTTACAACCATATACCCGTATTTGTTATAAAAACAGGTGATTCGGAAAGGCAAATAAGTACCCGTGGCTTGTCTATCGACCGGCAATTTGCCTATCGCGACGGTAAAATAGTTTATTCAGGTTACCGGCCCGATGCACGCTGGGGCTACCGTAATTACAACGAGATAAGGGTTTTAGATATAAATACAGGCAAGGAAAAGGCCATCACCTCCAAAACCAAATATTTTTCGCCTGATATAAGCCCTGATGCTAAAACTATCGCTGCGGTACAGGTGGAAACTTCGGGCAAAAGCAATTTGCATGTAATTGATGCTGATAATGGTACGCTGCTGACAGCTATACCCAACCCCGGCAACCTGTTTTACACTTTTCCTAAGTTTTGCGGCAATGGTAATTTAATAACTGCCGTACGCAACCCGGCCGGCGAAATGGCCATAGCGCAAGTAGATATTATTACGGGCAGGCATACTTACCTCACCCTGTTTAGTTGGCACCCGATAGCGTATTTAGCCGTCCAGACCGATACGGTTTATTTTACAGCTGCTTCGGATAAGGATGATAAACTGTATGCCTTATCTATAAAGGACAAAAAACTCTTCAGCCTTAATAGTGAAGTGATGCAAAACGGCATTGGCAATTACCAGCCGGCCATATCTGCAAATAAAGTGACGTGGGTGGGTTTTACCGCTTATGGCAGCCAGATACAGCAGGCTAACAAAAAGGCCTTGCAATGGAAGGAAGCGGACGATAACATATTTTCATCCCCTCTGTCCACGTTTAACATCAACTCTTTAAACAAAAATGTTGCTTCAGATTTGCTCAATAAGATTAATGATACAACAGGGATAAGTGCCTCTCAAATATCCAAATATAACAAAGGCCACAACCTGTTCAATTTTCACAGCTTGATACCCGATATCAGCGACCCAAATTTTACCCTATCGCTCAGGGGCGAAAACGTGCTGAATACTTTTCAATCCGACCTGTATTTTAACTATAACAGCAACGAGGGGTACAAACAGGTGGGCTTTGATGCTACCTACGGCGCGTTGTTCCCCTATTTATCAGCCGGTGTTGATTATATATTCGACAGGCGGAGAATAAGAAATGGCAACCATATTTACTGGAACGAGCTAAACCTGCACGGTGGGTTACAGGTGCCGTTAAATTTCAGTCGCGGTAAAAACATAACCGGCGTTAATTTTGGCAGCGACCTGTATTATACGCAAAGCACTTATGAAACAACTTACACTGCCCTTAACCGCAACTTTATTTACCTGAATAACTACGCCACGTTTTCAACCCGCATACAACAGGCGCGGCAGCATATCTACCCGCATTTTGGCCAAAGCTTTACTTTCATTTATAAATCGGGCTTAAGCTTAAGTGCTAACCAGTTTTTAGCTTCGGGCACCTTTTATTTGCCGGGAATAAAAGCAAATGACAACCTTATTATCACCACGGCTTACCAGCAGCATGGCAAGGATGATGTAATAGGGTTCTCCAATAATTTTCCTTTTTCACGAGGATACACTGCCGAAAATCTGTACCAGCTATATAAAGCAGGTGCCAACTACCACTTCCCTATAGCCTACCCCGATGCGGGTGTGGGCAACACGGTTTACCTGCTGCGTATTCGTGGCAATGCTTTTTATGAATATACCCGGGGCATTGACTTTTATAACGACGGCAGTAAATTCAAAGCGAATTTTAGAAGCGCAGGCATGGCCGTATTTTTTGACACGAAGTTTTTCAACCAGCAATCACTATCATTTGGCATAAGGTACAGTCGCCTGCTGGATGACGACTACTTCGGCGGCACCGGCCGTAACAGGATCGAGTTGGTATTGCCGGTGAGCTTTTTTTAAATTTATTGAGTGATGGACTGATTGAGTGAATGAGTGATTGAGTGGTTTTTCTTCTATAGTTTTTCTTACCGTTCCTCCCATTATTCACTCAATCACTAATTCACTAATTCAATAACTCAAAAATTCACTAATTAGATAATTCACTAATTCAATAACTCAATAATTATTATCTTCGCAACATGCTTCGCAGTTTTACCGCTTTCGTTTTAATAGCCGCGCTTATTACATCCAACTTTAGCCGGTTGTTTATATACGCGGGGTTTGAGATGAACCGTAACTACATCGCTGCAAAACTATGTGTAAACAAGTCGAGGCCCATGATGCACTGCAACGGTAAATGCTATCTCGCCAAAAAAATAAAACAAGCTGCCGAAAAGGAAAAAAGCGAAGAACGCCAGTCGCTTAAAAGCCAGTTCCAGGAAGCCTTTATTACGCAGAACAACCGAATCGTATTTTCTACCTGCCTGTTACAGGTTATAAAAACACGGTACATTTTATCCCATTCATTACAGCAACCTGCTGACATTTTCCAACCGCCGCAGGCCCTTCCAGTTTCCTAACAATCTTAATCAGCCTTTTAGGCTATCTAACTAACATGTGCTACCCTGAAACGGTAATGGCGTGTATTAACTTATTTATTTAATACAATGAAACTGAAATATATACTTTTTTGCGGACTGCTTTTTGCGGCGGCCCTTATTACATCATGCAGTAAAAAAAATACGCCGGAACCCGAGGGCAAAGGCAAGGTAACGGTAGAGTTTGAGGACGTAGTTGGCGAGGATGACCT
>JBDSIC010000161.1:0-6392 GCA_039918195.1 Mucilaginibacter sp. | reverse complement strand
GTTCCCAACGTATACCAAACCGGCATCGCTTAAACTGGATGATATTTTAAAGGAACGTTACTGGGAGCTATGCTTCGAGTTTCAAACCTGGTACGATATGATACGTACCCGCAAGGCCTTTGATGTGGTTAATGATAAAATAGTTGATCTGATAGGCTACAAGGCGCCTGAACACACCAACGCGTTCGCCGAGAGCAATTTAATGTTGCCCATACCGCTGGCAGAGATACTTAAAAATCCCAAACTGGCCGAGCCGGCTAAATAAATTATACCAGCCTGAACTTTATAACATGAAAAGCCGCCCCGTACAGGGCGGCTTTTCATTTGGGCATGGTATTAGAAGTAGTTCAAAAATCGAAAGATTTACATAGGATATTTTTAAAATTTCGTTATATTTACTTTAGTTCTTCAAATAACGTTAAAACACGTTAAATCATTCGGTTACCTATTCGGTTACCTGACTATTTATTGAGACGACGAAATCATTGATAACTAAGCACATAGCGGACTTATAACCGATCAACCACGGTCGCATCCAGTCTCCGTTTCATCACGTGCTTTAATTCGTTCAAAACGCGCATTTGTTCGATGAAATGGTTCGAATTGTGTCCAGTCTGAGGAGCTACATCAGGCATTGTACATAGAAGCATTGATTAGCGCTAACGTTGCCAATTGTGAAAATTATCAGATACCCTTAAGCATATCCCAATTATAGAGATATATATCAAATCCTGCACAAATTGATCAATCCCGGCTGTAACACGTGCTATCGAAAAGAGCCAACTGCCTTTTAAATTTTTACTCGCTCTATGCCATTCTGAATTCCGGCTTTAATCATGATACCGTAACCGTCGTTAGGCAAATAATTTTCAAAATCCAAAGCCAATAGATAATTTATCCTTGCCTTTTCAAAGTCTTTAAGATCTTCATGGGATTTGGCAACATTTAAATACAAGGATGGTAAAGTTGAGTTCGCATCTTCGTTTGGTATCTTTAAAGCGTAGCTTAAAGCGGTCTCGTCCCATTTAAGTTTGCCGACAATATCCGCTTGTTGCCTTGCAACGTAATGCGCCGCTGTAAACAGTTCATAATCATCAGTGGCAATGTCCCATGCCTGTTCAAAAAGTCTTAAAGCATCTTTTGGCCTGCCTTCGCCTTCTAAAGTCATGCCTTCAGCGCACAGCTTAACGACTTTATTATTTGGATCGAAAATCAATATTTTTTAAGCGAATATGCAGAGTTACTAAAACAACTTTTTTAACTTAGATCAAAAATTTACATGGATTTAATCCTGCTTAAAGTTTCTTGGGAGATGTCTAAATAAGACGCGAAAACGCTATTGGGTAGCCGCGTTAGAAATTGTGGATTTTGAGAGATGACATTTTCAAAACGTTCCTTTGCTGACAAGGTCATTAGATGCTCTATCTTGTAATTTTGGAACATGTATGCAGATTCTAAAACTTTGGTATAAAAAATAGCCCAATTGGGTAATGTTTCCTTTAATAGATTAAAATCGTGGTAATTAATTGACCAAACCTCTCCACTTTCGAGCACTTCAATATATTCAAATGAGGGCTTTTGAGATATAAAACTGGACAATGCAGTTATAACCGATCCATCAAAAGCAATGAACCTTGTTTTTTCATTGCTATTCTTTGAAACAAAATAAGTTCGGATAACGCCTTTATTTACAAAATAGATGTGATTACAAATCTCGCCTTTGAAGAGTAGCAAGGTATTTTTAGTTACTTTTCGCGATTTAAAATATCGTAGCACTATTGATAGTTCTTCTTCATTAAGTAAGCAATGCGTTTTAAAGAAAAATTTCAGGATTTCGATCATCTTAGATAAAGGGAAAAGATAAATTTAAAATTACTTGCTATGAGTGTATTTAATGGTTTTTCTACCAGTTTGTAATGATATAATTTTCTACTCAAGCTATCAATTAATCATTTAAATCTATTTAAGTTTTTGATTAGATGAATCCGATTATAATGGGTTGTATAATTGCTGTTTATTCGCCAAGGGTACCCGTTATTACTTTACCCGCCTTGCTGTAATTCGCCATAATTAACCCGGTTGGTGTAACATGGCTTTCTACCAGTTTAAATGCCGTAGGCGTGGCATTATTGTCAAATAATTTCTTTCCTTTGCCAAGAACTACTGGGTGGATTATGAGCCAAAATTCGTCAACCAAATCATGCCTTAATAACAACTGCACAAGTTCACTGCTACCCCAGATCTTGAGTTGTGTTCCTTCTGATTTTTTAATTTTTTTAATATCCTCTACGTTGGTAAGAAAAACACAATTGTCCCAATCCGATTTAGTTACGGTCTAGACAAGACATATTTTTTTTCCTCATTCACTCCCGGCCAGCGGTCTGCATTCTTGGGCCAATAGGGTTCCCAAATGTCAAAAATTTTTCGGCCCAGCATTAGATCTGCACGTTCCATTATTTTTCGCATAATCTTACCCGACACTTCGTCCCCATTAGGCGCTGCCCAGCCACCATATTTAAAATCATTTGATGGATCTTCTTGCGGTCCGCCCGGTGCCTGCATTACTCCATCTAATGTAAAGAATGATAAAACTGTTATTTTTCTCATGTTAATACCCTCCTTTAAATTGTCTTAAACAGATTGATTTAGATTTTGATTTGCTGCAATACAAATGTCGAGAAAGATAGCATGATAGGTGAAGGAGTACGCGACAAACTAAAGGGTTATAAGTGACGAGCTGAAAACAAAAAAGCCCTCCAGTATAAACTGAAAAGCTGTTTGCATTGCTCCTGAGAGTGGACTCGAACCACTTAAACTAAATCGGCTATTCCTTTCAAATTATCTAAGAAATGGTTCGAAAAAAGTCCAATAGGGTTCACAAAGAAACCCTCAGAGACATTTGAGGCTTTTTTTATGCCTTAGATTTTGCCCATTCTCCAATAGTTGGATCTTAATAATTTATGTTTATTGTAGTGGCTTAGTTTTTGATTTTATTCAAACCAACAAATTAAACAGTTACTTTATTTTTCAGTTTTAATTACCTTGATAGCCTGTAATGGCAAAGGGAAATACCCTGCTCAAAACTTAGAATCTATAACGAATGCACGACACACGAAGGTCGCAGCCGAGATACCCGTTTTCAATAAAGATTCGTTGCAGGTAGCTGATGCCGAGATATTGGTGAAATCTGTTTATGATACCGTTTGCCACAAACGGATAGCAAAGCAGACACCATTACCAGGGATGATGCTCAACTGATCTATTATAAAGATCAATCTGGTCAATATTACGTTTATGTAGTAGAGAATCGCGGCCCAATGTATGGTGTATCTGTTGGCTGGTGTGATGTATTTACCTTTAAGAAATTAGAGGGTAGATGGAAACTGAATGACTTTCGCTTGCAAGCTGGTGGAGGCGGTATGTATGGAAACCCAGTAAGCTTTTGACGGTTTCCCAACATCGAACTACCCGTATCAACGAGGCAATCCGCGTTTTTAATAGCGTAAAGGCGGTTTTTTAGGCAAAAAATAAGGGCAAATCGATTGGAAAATCTGATTTGCCCGTTAAGGTAGCGGGGCGCAGGATCGAACTGCCGACCTTAGGGTTATGTTCTCAATTTTTCCATCAATCGCATATCTTTTAAAGCTTTTTTCGTATTTTTATCTAGAAAGCACTACACGAAGTAGTGCCAAGGCTGGCTAGCCAACATGATTTTTGTTCGTAATTGTTTAAACATTGTTTTAACAAAAAAAAAACAGGCCATCACGAATTAACGTAATTGCCTGTTTCTGAGGTAGCGGGAGCAGGACTCGAACCTACGACCTTCGGGTTATGAGCCCGACGAGCTACCAACTGCTCCATCCCGCACTATTTTTGTTATTTTACGCTTTGGACATAACTCCCGAAACGCTTCCCAATTCTCAAAAATGCAATTTACATTGCCTTTAAATTGGACTGCAAAGATATAATTCGTTTCTTTGCAGTCCAAATAATATTTTAATTATTTTTCTATGGCTCATAAGGCAGGTTTTGTAAGTATAATAGGTAAGCCCAACGCGGGTAAATCAACCCTTATGAATAACCTCGTGGGCGAAAAAATGTCCATCATTACGCCTAAGGCCCAAACTACCCGCCACCGTATACTGGGTATTGTTAACGGCGAAGATCACCAGATCGTGTTTTCGGATACACCCGGTATCATCAAACCGCACTATGCCCTGCACGAGAGCATGATGCACCAGGTAGAAGGCTCGATAGTTGATGCCGACCTGATCTTACTGATGACCGACATCAACGAAAAGTATGATGAAGAGGAGGTAATGCAAAAGCTGCAGGGCTCGCTTGCGCCGCTGGTGGTATTGGTTAACAAAATAGACCAGTCGGACGAGGAAACAGTAATGCAAAAGGTAGCTTACTGGCAGGAAAAGCTAAACCCTAAGGCGGTGTTCGCCATATCTGCATTGCACATGCACGATACTAAGGGCTTTTTGGAGTTTATCCTGGAGAATATGCCCGAACACCCTGCCTATTACGAAAAGGACGCGCTGACAGACCGTAACGACCGCTTTTTCGCATCAGAAATGATAAGGGCGCAAATATTTAAACAGTACAAAAAAGAGATACCCTACAGCAGCGAGGTAATAGTGACCGCGTTTGTAGAAGGCGAAAAGCTACACCGCATCAGCGCCGAAATTATTGTGGAGCGCGACTCGCAAAAAAATATCCTGATAGGCAAGAACGGCGAAATGCTGAAAATAGTAGGCAAATATGCCCGCCTTGATATGGAAGAGTTTTTTCAGCGCAAGGTGTTCCTTGAAATGTTTGTTAAAGTAATACCCGACTGGCGCAGCAAAAAAAATTACCTTAAACAGTTTGGGTACGAATAGCAGAAGCAAGAGGTAAGAACCAAGAATTAAAATATAAGATCAAGGTTCCTATCTCTCTGAAAACAAATAATAATTATTACCAAAGATGCAAATAAGCAAAGTCTTGATTCTTGCATCTTGATTCTTGATTCTAACAAAATGAGTAACATAGTAGCCATAGTGGGCAGGCCCAACGTAGGCAAATCAACTTTATATAACCGTTTAACCGAGACCCGCAAGGCTATTGTAGATGACTTTAGCGGCGTAACCCGCGACAGGCATTACGGCGTAGCTGAGTGGACGGGCCATGATTATACGATAATAGATACCGGTGGTTATGTAGCCAATTCTGAAGATGTTTTTGAGGCCGCTATACGCGAGCAGGTGGTAATTGCCATTGAAGAAGCTACTGTTATTTTGTTCATGGTGGATGTTACAACCGGCATTACCGACCTTGATGATGAGATAGCCTCATTACTGCGTAAGGGAAAAAAACCTGTTTTTGTAGTGGTTAACAAGGTAGATAATACCATGTTGCAAAGCGACGCGACCATATTTTACAGCTTAGGCCTGGGCGAAATATACAACGTCTCATCAATGACGGGCTCGGGAACGGGGGAATTGCTGGATGAAATGATAAAGCATTTTGAAGACGAACCTTTGGAAGAGAACACTCTGCCTAAATATGCTATTGTTGGCCGCCCTAACGTGGGTAAATCATCCATTATTAACGCGCTGATAGGTAAGGAACGTAACATCGTAACGCCAATAGCGGGTACCACGCGCGACTCTATCCACATACATTACAACCAGTACGGCCATAATTTTATGCTGGTAGATACTGCCGGCCTGCGTAAAAAGACCAAAGTAAAAGAGAATATAGAGTTTTACTCGGTTATGCGTACCATAAAGGCGCTTGAGGAAGCTGATGTAGTGATACTGATGATAGATGCTGTTGAAGGTATCGAGTCGCAGGATATCAATATTTTCCATCTTGCGGAGAAGAACAAAAAAGGTATCGTGATCGTGGTAAACAAGTGGGACCTTATTGAAAAGAACCACAAAACCGTAAAAGTTTTTGAAGAGCAGATACGCGAAAAGATAGCCCCCTTCAGCGATGTGCCTATCGTGTTTACTTCGGTAACCGAAAAGCAGCGTGTGTTAAAGGTGATTGAAGTAGCCGATAAAGTATACGAAAACCGTGGCCGCAAAATACCAACCTCAAAACTGAACGATGTGATGCTGCCGATAATAGAGAACTATCCGCCGCCATCACTAAAAGGCAAATACGTTAAAATCAAATTCATTACCCAGATACACGGTGTATCGCCCATGTTTGCATTTTTCTGTAACCTGCCGCAGTATGTAAAAGAACCGTACTACCGCTTTATCGAAAATAAGCTAAGGGAAAACTTCGAATTCTCGGGCGCGCCTATACAGGTGTGGTTCAGGCAGAAATAATTTTTTGATGTGCAGATTTGCGGGTGTGCAAATGATATTTTTTAATTTAAAGACTGATTTTTTAAA
>JBDSIC010000160.1:0-6031 GCA_039918195.1 Mucilaginibacter sp. | reverse complement strand
GAAGGGGAGGTGCTGTTGTTATTGCACGGTTTAATGGGTGCTTTAAGTAATTGGGACGCGGTAATAGATGAATTTAAAGGGCAGTACAGGGTAATCATCCCGATACTGCCTATTTACGATCTGCCGCTGCTAACTACCGGGGTACGTACATTAACCAAATACGTGCATAAGTTTGTTAAGTATAAACAGCTATCAAATATTACACTTTTAGGCAATTCGCTGGGTGGGCACGTAGCGCTGATATATGTGCTGGCGCATCCCGAATATGTAAAGGCACTGGTGCTGGCCGGAAGCTCGGGTTTATATGAAAACGCTTTTGGCGGTTCATTCCCGCGCCGCGAAAACTACGATTTCATCAAGCAAAAGGTTGAATTTACCTTTTACGACCCCGCAACGGCCACTAAAGAACTTGTTGACGATGTTTTCCAGACAATAAACGACCGCCACCGCGTTATAAGGATACTGGCCATGGCAAAATCGGCCATACGCCATAATATGGCGAAGGACCTGTACAAGATACATATTCCGGTAGGGCTGATATGGGGACGGAACGATAAGGTTACACCACCCGAGGTTGCCGAGGAGTTTCACCAACTGTTGCCGGTGTCTGAACTGCATTGGGTTGACCAATGCGGCCATGCACCGATGATGGAACAGCCGGAAGTATTTAACGGGTATTTAAAACAGTTTTTAGATAAATTAAAAAAATAGAAAAATGCTCGCAGTTGAAATGATTGCTGATGTAATTCCGCCGGTACATACTTCTGATACCATACAGAAGGTGATGGACCGGATGGCGGAGTTTAAGGTGAGTCATTTACCCGTTGTTAACGAAGAGCAGTTTTTAGGTTTATTGGCCGAAGACGACATGGTGCAGGAACCCAACCTGGCCACCCAGGTAGGCGCTTTAAACTTATCCCTGGTAAACCCCTATGTTTTAGAGGAGCAGCATATTTACGATGTTATCCGCCTGTTTAATGAGCAGCGCTTAAGCGTAGTACCTGTGCTTGATATAAAGAAAAATTATTTGGGGCTGATAACCATTAATGCCATGAACGAGTACTTTGCCGAAATAACTTCGGTATCGCGACCGGGAGGTATCATCGTGCTCGAAATAAGTAACCGCAACAACTCGCTTGCCCACATGGCACAGATAGTGGAGTCGGACAATGCACAGGTATTAAGTTCGTACGTGCGTACTTTTCCCGATTCGACGCGTATGGAGGTGACTTTAAAAGTGAACAAACAGGATATATCTTCTATTACAGCCAGCTTTTTGCGGTATAATTATGACGTAAAGGCTACCTTCAATCATAATAATGACCGCGACAATTCACAGGACCGTTACGATTCGCTGATGAATTATCTAAACCTGTAACCTAATGAAGATAGCGATATACGGGCGGCAGTTTAACGACCAGGAGGCCCTGCCTTACATCCAGCAGATATTTGACAGTTTAGCACAGCATGGCGTAGACATATACGTGCACCGTATGCTGCACGATAACCTGCACGGCAGGATAACAGCGGTAAAGTACGAAGTGCTTGAAAAAGGCCAGCAAATAAAAGGGCTTATCGATATTTTTTTGACCCTTGGCGGCGACGGTACCCTGTTGGATATAGTAACCATTATCCGCAACTCGGGCATACCGGTAATAGGTATCAATTTTGGCAGGCTGGGCTTTTTGGCCAGCATTAATAAAACCGACATAGCGGCAGCCATACACGCTGTGGTAAACAAACAGTTTACGCTGGACAGCCGCACACTGCTCCGGATAGAATCGGACGCGAAAATTTTTGGCGATGATAACTTCGCGCTGAACGAGGTAACTATACACAAGCGCGACGATTCGGCGATGATAACCACCCATACTTTTTTAGATGGTAGTTTCCTGAATTCGTACTGGAGCGATGGCATCATCATATCTACAGCGACCGGCTCAACAGCTTATTCGCTCAGCTGCGGGGGGCCAATTATTTTTCCGCAATCAAACAGTATGGTAGTTACGCCTATTTCGCCGCATAATTTAAATGTGCGGCCCATAGTTTTGCCCGATACCAGTAAACTATCCTTTGAGGTAGAATGCCGCAGCGCCAATTACCTGGTATCATGCGATTCGAGGACGGCTGTATTAGATAAAACGGTGCGGTTTAACGTGCGCAAAGCAGGTTTTCACCTGAATTTGATACGTTTGAATAATGAAAGCTACTTATCAACGTTAAGGCATAAACTGTTATGGGGAATTGATACCCGTAACTATTAATTATATTGGATGCCTAAATTTCTACTTGCTGTATTCTTAGTATTTGCTTCGGTAGCCTCGTATGCGCAAACGTGGGAGATAGGCTTATCGGGCGGCGGTGCAGGCTACATGGGCGACCTCAACCAGCATAACCCTTTACAGTTAAGCGGCGGGAGTTTCGGCGGGTTTGTAAAGCGAAATTTAAACGGTTACCTGTCCATAAAAGGGGCTCTGACCTATGGCAGGATAGGCGCAGCCGACAGTAACTCAAACAGCCGTCAATTTCGCGACCGCAACTTAAGTTTCTTTAATAAGATAAAGGAAGCCAGCCTAATAGGCGAGTTTAATTTTATGCACTACATACCCGATGCCGGTAGAAACAAGTGGACACCCTTTATTTACGCAGGTGTAGGTGTGGCGGCATACGCCCCGCGTACCATTTACCGGGATAATGTATATGGCTTGAGGCAGTTACGAACAGAGGGCCAGGCAAAAGGTAAGGAATATGCCGAAACCTTAATAGCCATACCTTATGGTGCAGGTATTAAATATAACATTGGCGGCAAATTTACCTTAATAGCCGACCTTGGTTACCGCTACACTACTACCGATTACCTGGATGATGTGAGCGGGCTTTATGCCGACCCTTCATTATTACCAACTCCCTTATCAGTAATACTTGCTGATCGCTCGGGCGAAAAAACAGGCGATTATATTGGCACGCCGGGTACCCAGCGCGGTGATCTGCGTAAGCACGACCAGTACCTGTTCTTAAACCTTTCTATATCATTTACGTTTGTTACCGAGCGTTGCTATTACGAACAATAATTTATTGTTAAAACCAAACAACAAGCATAATATTAAGGCGTTATAAGGTTATAAGCAGCGTATAGTGCTGCTGAAAACCAATTGTTTAACCTTAAATCTTAATGTCATGGCTGAAATGAATGCTGCTGCCGGTACACCGCGCAAAAAAACCGCACGCAAAAGAATGCCTCCTCCCCGGGTTGACCTTACAGCAATGGTCGACCTTGCATTTTTACTCATTACTTTTTTTATGCTGACGACAACCTTTAACAAGCCTAAAGCAATGCCGGTGGCTATGCCTGTAGATGCGCCCGACTGCTATGTATCCGAAAAGCGCACCATGACGGTTTGCCTGGGCCGTGACAATAAAGTGATGTGGTACCTGGGCCTGCCCGAGACACCCATACTGCAGCCAACCGTTGCCGGCTATAGCGAAATCGGCATACGCAAAGCCATACTTGAGGCTACTAACTACGTTAAAAAAACAACCGGTAAAACGCTGATGGTTATTATAAAACCGGCCGATAGCTCGATATACGATAACCTGGTAGCTACCCTTGATGAAATGGAAATAGGCAAAGTGCCGTCGTATGCCATTACCGATATATCGGCGAAGGATATTGACCTGCTAAAGCAGAAGGGGATATATTGATAGAACCCCCTCTAAATCTCCCCCAAAGGGGGAGACTTAAGAAAATTCTCTTTTAAAGTCCTCTCCTTTGGAGAGGATTTAGGTGAGGTTGAATCGCCGGTTTCTCACAATCAAGTGTCAATTTGTTACTGCCTGAACCTGAAAAAACTGTTTTTTTTCTTTTCTCTCTGCATACTAAAAAAATACAAAGTAAGTTTTACCTTTGTACCCTGAAAAAAATTGGCATATTTTGTTAAATAGCTATGCGCTTGGGTTTTTATTAAGCGTGTTATTAAACAATACGGCTATTTACAACGGCAGAAATGATAAATAAAGATCAGATCGATTTATTGAAGTTACCGGTACACGTTGCCATTATTATGGACGGCAACGGGCGCTGGGCAAAAAGCAAAGGTAAATTAAGGGTATTTGGCCACCACAATGGCGTACTTGCCGTTAGGGACGTTGTAACAGGTGCCGTTGAGCTGAATTTAAAATATCTAACCTTATATACTTTCTCATCCGAAAACTGGAACCGCCCGAAGCTGGAGGTGATGGCCATTATGGAATTGATGGTGGCTACTATCCACAGCGATATTGAAACTTTTATGCGGAATAATGTCAGGCTTAATGCCATTGGCGACCTTAGTATGATACCCGACCGCGCCCGTAAAGAATTAGAGAAGGCGATTGAGCGTACATCAGTAAATACAGGGCTGGTGCTTACGCTGGCATTAAGCTACAGTTCGAGGCGTGAGATAACCACGGCGGCAAAAAATATTGCCGAAAAGGTACAAAAAGGCGAGTTAAAGCTGGAGGATATTACTGAGGATGTTTTGAGCGATAACCTGTACACGCATAATATGCCCGACCCTGAACTACTGATAAGGACCAGCGGCGAATACCGTATAAGTAACTACCTGCTGTGGCAAATTGCCTATGCCGAACTCTATTTTACAAAGAAGTTTTGGCCCGATTTCAGGAAGGATGATCTGTTTGAGGCAATATTGGATTTCCAGAAACGCGAGCGCCGTTTTGGGATGACCAGTGAGCAATTAAACTAAATTTTCACTTTTAACACTATTTAACAACTGTTTAAATTATTTTTAGCCCACTAAAGTATCCGAATGTATAAATATATTTTTGCTATAATTTTCTTAGTGTTTAGTGCCTCTGCTGTTACGGCCCAGGTTACAGCCCAGCCGCAGCAACTGTCAAAATCTACCGATAGTTTAAATTACCTCAATCCTAAAGAATACATACTTGGCGGAGTTACCATAAGTGGTGTAAAGGTTTTAGATAAGGATGCCCTGCTTACCATATCAAAACTTAACAAAGGCGATCATATCACTTTACCAGGCGAAGCCAATGCCCGCGTAGTAAAGGATATGTACTCGCAAGGGCTTTTTGACGATGTACAGTTATTCATCACCAGTATAAACCAGGACACCATTTACCTGGACATAGCCGTGGTGGAACGCCCAAGGCTGTCAAGGCTGCATATTACGGGTATACGCAAAGGCGAAATAGAGGATGTGCAGAAAAAGTTGAACGATAAAACCGGCAAAATAGTAAACCAAAATTTGCTGAATACCACAACCGCTATCATTAAAAAGCACTTTAACGAAAAAGGCTACCTTAATACTACCGTTAATATATCGCAAAAACCCGACCCGGGTGATGCCAACAGTGTGATACTGGATGTGGCTGTAGATAAAAAGACCAAAGTAAAAATAAACAGTGTTGAGTTTGAAGGCAACAAGGCTTTCTCAGACAAAAAATTAAGGAAGTTCCTTAAAAACACCCGCAAAAGAAAATTCTATAATATTTTCGGGTCTAAAAAATTCAAGGAAGACAAGTATATTGAGGACAAGCAGACACTTGTTGAAAAAATGCAGGCCGAGGGCTACCGCGACGCGCAGGTGTTAAGCGATACTGTTACCAAGCACGATGAGAAAACGGTCGACGTAAAAATCAATGTATACGAAGGCCCAAAATATTATTTCGGTGACATCAAGTGGTCGGGCAACGCCAAATATTCAAGCGATATACTGAACAGGATATTGCGCATTAAAAAAGGTGATGTGTTTAGCGAGGAAGAGCTGAGCAAAAGGCTATCAGGCCCAACACCGAGTAATGATGATGTTTCGTCGTTATATCTTAACGATGGTTATTTGACTTATAACTCCGACCCGGTACAAACCAGGATATACAGCGATACCATTGATCTTGATATCAGGATATATGAAGGGCCGCAATACACTATAAATAGGGTTTCGGTAAAAGGCAATGATGTAACCAACGATAAGGTGGTTATGCGCGAGATACGTACCAAACCGGGACAAAAATT
>JBDSIC010000159.1:0-10311 GCA_039918195.1 Mucilaginibacter sp. | reverse complement strand
CGGATGGTGGTGTACAGGGCTTCCATATTGGTTTCCAGGTAGCGGGTTTTCTCGCGGTACAGCACTTCCAGTATGCGGTTAAGCTGCACGGCCTTCCTGTCGGCAGCGATAACAGAGCCGACTTTTTCGGCTATGGTAATTAACCCCGCCTTATCTTCTTTCAGCAGCGCGACGTTGGATAATACCAGGCTGGCGTTAATGGCATAATCAAGCAAACTCAAACCCTCAAACGGCATCTTCATGGCCCGCGATTTATCTATCACACAATACACATGCTGCGATTTTTCGTCGGTGTACGAGTTTACCATAAAGTTACCTTGCCGCGCCGTAGCCTTCCAGTTAATGGTGCGGTAATCATCGCCGGGCACATAATTTTTTACCTGCTCAAACTCCAGGTTATGGCCAAGCCGCCGTATTTTTTTTATACCCACTTCATTCAGCCTGTTGGAAATAGCCATCAGCTCGTATTTGCGCATTTGCAGGAACGAGGGATAAACAGGCAGCATTTCGGCCTGCCCGAAATTAAACCGTCGGCTTATTAAACCCAGCGGCGATTGCACATATACCCTGACATCGCCAAATTCATACTCGCCGCGCTTGGTAGGCCTAAGCGTGTAGTTCAGCATTTTTTGCTGGCGCGAAGCCAGCGTTGTTTTGAACCACACATCGCGCTTTTGAAACTGGAAAGGTATCTCATCAATAACACCGGCTTGTATGGTAAACGGGTACAGGTTTTCGATATAAACCCCCAACTCATTCTCGTCGCTGTTGCTTAACCGTTCGGGTGCGTGGCGGCGTGCAAATACACCTTTTTTGCTGCGATAAAGCAGCAGGAGATCTGCCATTACAAGCAGTATCAGCGTCCAAAACAGCAGTTCGGGGATAATACCCATCCACCTGAAAAAGAAACCTAATAAAAACAGCACCACGCAAAGGGCAAGCCCCGCAAAAAGGCGGCTGGTTAAAAACAGGTTACTATAAAACAGGCCGAATATCTTTTTCACGCTGTCGCTTTATCTTGGCACCTCTATTTTTTGAATGATCTGCGCTATCACATCATCGGGGGTAACGCCTTCCATTTCTTTATCGGGCGTAAGCATAACGCGGTGCCTTAATACCGGGGCAGCCACCTGTATCACATCTTCAGGCGTCACGAAGTCGCGGCCTTTTATGGCAGCAAGCGCTTTGGCAGCATTAATAATTGCCAGCGATGCACGCGGCGACCCACCTAAATAAAGCGATTTATTGTGCCGTGTTTCGTGGATGATCTTTGCCGTAAACTCCAGTATCTTGGCCTCTACATGGAAGCCCCGCACCTGCTCGCGCAGGTCTACCACTTCCTGTGCCGATAACACCGGCTCAATGTGGGTTAGCTGCTCCGAAGTTTTTTGCTGGTGTTGCTGGGTGATGATGGCTATTTCTTCTTCCAGCGACGGATATTTTATTTCTATCTTGAACAGGAAACGGTCCAATTGTGCTTCGGGCAGGCGGTAGGTTCCCTCCTGCTCGATAGGGTTTTGGGTGGCCAGCAACATAAAGGGCTCGTCCATTTTGTAAGTAGTGCCGTCCATAGTAAGCTGCCGCTCTTCCATTACCTCGAACAAGGCCGACTGTGTTTTAGCAGGCGCACGGTTTATCTCATCTATCAATATAATATTGCCGAATATAGGCCCGCGCTTAAACTCAAAAGCCGTGGTTTTTGGGTTAAATACCGGCGTACCCAAAATATCCGAAGGCATCAGATCGGGCGTGAACTGTATGCGCGAGTATTTGGCATCAATGGCTTTTGCCACCAATTTGGCAGTTAATGTTTTGGCAACACCGGGCACGCCTTCAATCAGTATATGCCCGTCGGCCAGTATGCCGGCAATTATCAGGTCTATAGTTTCCTGCTGCCCTACAATAATCTTTGCCAGTGTGGCCTTTACTTGCTCAACCGCGCTATTTAGTTTGCTCAGGTCGGTGCGTTGTTCAAATATTTCTTCTTCTTCCATCTTTTATGCAGATAAGGTGTGAAATTTCTCTATCAGTTTATTCAGTTCTAATAATTCGTAATCGTTAACATGGGGCTGGTGGGCAATGTAGTTAATATAGTTTACCAGCTCTTTTGCATAGGCTGTTTCCAGCCCGGTTTTTTGGGCCAGCGCCGTAATAAATTCATTGTCCAGTTTATTGGTTTTTAGCTGATACCTGTCGCGCAGCAAAATCAAAAAATACAATATCTTTTTTTCGGCGATGTTTTGGTTATCGCGCTGCTCGTAATACACCTGCCCAACCACGTTCACAAAATCAAGCGTCGAGTTTTTAAGCGGCTCGATAACCGGGATTGCCCTTTGGCGGCGCTTTATGCCGTATACCACGTAAATAAGCATACTAACCAGCGCGATGTAATACGCCCAGCGCAACGCGGGATTATTAAAAAATACCCGCATAGGCGAACCCTCATTTGCCGAGCCTTGTGAGTAGTATTCATCCCATATAACCTCTTTTGGGTTTTTAAGATAAGCCAGCGCCGTCGGCGCGTATTGTGCCGCTTGTGGTTTTAGCAAGCTGTAATTAGTAAACAACTTGGGGTTAGCGGCTAAAAATAACGAACCCTTACCCATTTTGTATTGAATAAAATTGGCAAGCCCATCATTATTAACTCCTAACACAATTGTTTTGGCTGTATCCAGTTCGGCAAAATAACTGTCAACAGCTTGCTTATCTACATAATATTGCCTTTCGGGGTTTAAGGCAGGGTTTACAAAGCTTACGTACTCAGTTTTATTATACTCTCCAAAAAAGTCATTCGATTTTATATTGAGGTTATCCTTTAACAGTGTGCCAAAATCTTCGGCGGCAATAAACATGTCGTTGCCCGCACTTACATAGTTTTTTATCAGATCATACTCTATTTCTGAAAACTGAACGCGGTTGCAGATAATGATATAGGCCGTGCGCTTTTGCTTATCATCCAGCACTTCAAAAGGCGGTTGCCGGCGCGGACTTATCGCAGCCTTTGGGAAAACATCCTTTATTTGGTTATACAAAATATAAGTACCAAACGGCGCTTTCTGCGTGTTGATGTAGCTTGCACTCCAGTCAGTTGCCTGGGGCTTATTAAACTGCACTACGATGTAGATAACAAGCAGCACAGCCGCAACACTGAGGTATATCTTCAGGTCCTTCATGGCAGTTGCTGTTTAAATTGCCCGAACATCCGGTTAATATCATTAAAGATATGCTCGTCAATACCAAAATCGCCGTACCAAACATACTCAAACCTGCGCGTTAGCGAGCCGAAGATATCGCGGTGCGCAGGGTTGCTCAACTCATAATAGTAGGCCGAATTGGTTTTGTCTATCTGCCATTTTATAAGGTCTTTATCGCTTAGTTGTTTTAAACATTTAAGGTACAGCAACCGTACGGCCAGCCGGTAATTGTGCTGCGCTACGGCATTATCTATCTCGCTGTCAAAATCTATTTCGTGAATATTCTCCAATGACTCATTGTAAGGCAGCATCGTTTTTTTCGCCCCGCGCCTAAACAGTCCGGCTACGTCCATGCCCGCTGTTTTAAGTATGATATAAATAAGCCCTGCTATCGCCAGCCCCGGCAGCACGTACCTAAAAATTATCGAGCCAACCGGTGTACCACCTATTAAATAAGCTATTAGTGCCCATACCCAAGCCCAAAAACGTGCCCACAGCGAGGGTTTTTCCTTTTCTGCCTTGCTGTAAGCAAACTCGCTTTCATCCGCGTATTTTTCCAGCGCCTTAGCGTCCAGGGTTTTTATGGTGACGGAAGAAGTGTCTTTACGCAATACCGCCGGCTTTTTTTTGCCGGCGCCAAAAGCTGTTACACACAACAACAGGCATAAGCAAATGGTAATATATCTGTACAGATGCCTGTTCATGCCTTAATACTGCTCAGTTGGTAAGTGCGTGGTATCATCATCGTTAGTGCCGAGCCTTTCAATGCGGCTCATCAGGCCTGTCCCTTCTTTTTGTTCGGAGTATGAAAAGTAGCATAAGGCAATTGAAATGCTAAGTAACGCATAGCCTAACATAAGTATATGCATGAGCACGCTAAAAAATATAAGAAGAGGCGTAGTGAATGCTCCAAATGAAATAAATTGTTTAAACGAGGTAATAAGTGCTACAGGTATACTGGCAATTGAACTGGCAAAACCCACAACAAGCGACATAACAAACATCACACCGAATGTTAACCACCAATTACCGCTGATTAACTTAAAGCTTTTACTCAACGCGTAACTGAATGATGAATTCTCTATTATCATTATAGGTAATATAAGGTAAAACACAGTAGCGAGGTACATCCCTGGGAAAACACATAATACAGTACCTATAATTACCATAATAAGCATCAGGATACAACCACCCATGCTTCTAAAAAAATAATATTTAAAATATCCCCATACTTCCTCCATGGTCGGCTTTTCCAGTCCTTTTTTTTCCTGGTAAACGGCCATGTAGCAAAATGTTACTAATAAAATGCAAAGCGCCAACAGCATTACATTTATATAGTAAAAGCCCATGCCGGTAAACATCCCGACAGCAGCACTTGTTTCTGTATAATCGGGCGAAGCGGGATCCCTATAGCCTTGATTGGTAATACGCATTATATTAATTTGCATAAAAACATATGCTATACTACTCGATACTATAAAGAAACCGCAGATAATGATCAAGGGCTTAAATAACTCTTTAAAATTATCCTTAAAAAATACAAAGGAGTCGCTGATTATCTCTCCAAAATCGCGTACGCGGCGTAACTCAAAATGTTGTTTCATCAATATCGGGATTGTTTAAGTTTAGCTTGCTGTTTAGTTGCGCCGGGTATATTACCACGTACCAAATTATAAATGTTAATGAGCCTGTTAAAATAAGTACGCTTAGCCAAACCGGCATTTCGGTATGGCGGGTTACAAAGCCCTCAAAAAGCGCGGCTACTAAAAATATCGGCACAATGCCTATGGCTATTTTTACACCATCCTTAGCGCCCATTTTTAAGGAGACCAGTCGTTTATATGTCTTGGGGAAAAGCAGGCTGTTGCCCATGATCAGTCCGGCTGCGCCGGCTATTATGATGGCCGATATTTCCAGCGTACCGTGTATCCAAACCACCAGTACTGACTCCATGCCTAAGCCCTTGCTAAAAAAATAGTATTGGAACGAACCCAGCATAATACCGTTTTGCATTAAACCGTATAAAGTGCCAACGGACAGGAATATGCCCGACACAAATAAACGCAGTTCTACATAAATGTTGTTGGCGGCTATGGCGGCAAACATCAGCAACTCGCCGCCTTGTTTATAAACACCGAAGGGGTCGCCTTTGGCAATATTATCATTCGTGAGGTTTACGTAATCGTTACCCAGTATAAGCCTCACAAAGCCGGTATCGTACATGGCCGAAAACATACCCATCAGCGTAAAAACCATAAAGAAAGCGAATGCATACAGCAGCTGCCTTCGGTATTTAAAAAATAAAAGCGGCAACTCGAACTTCCAGAATATGGCAAAGCGGCTGGTTTTCTCTTTTTTATTTTTATAGATGGATTGGTGAAACCCTGATGCCAGCCCGTTGAGGTATTTGGTGGTATTGGAGCGCGGGTAAAATGTTTTGGCATACGCGAGGTCGTCAGTTATGCTGACGAAATTTTCGGCAAGCTCATCGGGGCTTTTGGCTTTTCCCTGCTCATAGGCCTTCCATCTTTTAGTATTTTGTTTAATAAAAAGGGCCTCACGCATGTTATAAGCTCCAGGATTTTTTGTTTAAAATAAACACAAATTTTTAAACCACAACTAAAAATTGAATAACAATTTTATATTTGTTTAATATGCAAACTGTTACTATACAAACCACGCAAAATATTGGGATAGATTATGAGGTAGCCGGCCTGGGCGAGCGTGTGCTGGCGCTGTTAATTGATTACGGGGTGTTTATAGTGGCGTTTATATTAGGTATATTTTTAATAGCCCTCGTTGGTGGCATGGGAGGTGCCGGAGCACAAGTGCTTATGCTTCTCTTTTTTGCCATGTATGTTTTTTACGACCTGGCCTGCGAAATGCTGTTTAACGGCCAAAGCCTTGGCAAACGCATCATGAAGATCAGGGTAATTAGCCTTGACGGTGCCCGGCCTACGTTTAGCCAGTACCTGCTGCGCTGGCTGTTCAGGCTGGTTGATTTTGCCATGACGGCTAATGTGGGCGCGTTAATATGTGCGGCCTGCACAAAAAACGTACAGCGCATAGGCGATGTGGTGGCAGGTACCACCCTCATTAAAACACAGCCGCGCACCCAAATGGACCATTTGATATTCAAACCTTCGGAAGATGATTATGTGCCTGTATATAAAGAAGCCATACAGCTAAGTGATAAAGATCTGGCTTTGATAAACGACGTGATCAACAACTACTACCAAACCGGCAACACGGTGCTGGTTTACAATATGGCCGACCGCTTAAAAAAATTGCTTAATGTAACCCAGCCCGAAAAGATGAACGATATGCTCTTCCTGCAAACCATTGTTAAGGATTACAGCCACATAGTAACAGTTAACGACCTGTCTATTTAAATATCAAAGGGGTATACAGGTGTATTTCTCACTATCCAAAAAACTGCCACAATTACAAAAATCACTTTGGGTGTACCCCGATGATAAAGCAGGGGCAATTGGATATTTGTATTTTTTATTACCGAGGCCGTTTTATAGCCGGCATGAGTAATAAGTAGCGGCAGGCTCATTACCAGCAATAAGTTATAACCGATAGCCTTTGAAATATCGGCATGTAAAAGTGCATGTACAGCTCTTTGGGAGCCGCAGCCGGGACAATCTAACCCGGTTAAAGCATGAAACGGGCACTTTGGAAAAAGGCTATACCTTTCCGGATCAAAAAAGTAATAAACCGCGCATATTGCCATTATGCCGGTAACAGCCAAAGCAATATGCACGATTTTAGTTTTCACTTATTGCTGTGCCCCTTTAAACGCGTTCACTCCAAGCACAACTACAAAAATCACATAAAGGACGATAAACACAATTCCTACAAAAAAACCAATTTTGGTCCATTTGCCTGCCTGTTGCGATGCCCGTAAAGCGCCTTCAAAGTCGCCTGCATCATAGCGGCTGTTTACCGCAGCAGCGTTCACAATGCCTGCAATGCCAAATGGCAAACAACATAAAATAGTTACTAAAATCGACTCCACCAGCCAATTTTTTGGCCGGATGTTTGGCGCCTTGTCAAAAGGTTCATAGGTTTCCATAATTGATAATAAGTTTAATTTTTTGTTTAAGTTATTCAATCACTTTCAGATATGAAAGCTTTACCGCATTTTTTATTCTACTATCCGTAAGTTTGTGCAGATGCAGAGAGAACAGATATCCGTGTTTGACATGTTTAAGATAGGCATTGGCCCGTCCAGTTCGCATACCCTTGGCCCCTGGCGGGCAGCGCAGCGGTTTGTAAAACTGTTAACAGAAGCGGGTGCGCTACCTTTAGTTACCGGCATTAAAATTTTGTTATACGGCTCCCTGGCCAAAACCGGCAGAGGGCACGGTACTGATATAGCCGTATTATTAGGCCTTAGCGGCGATGACCCTGTAACATTCCCGGTTGACCATATCGAACCAAAAATAAACGGGATAATCACTTCCCACCAGCTGTTTTTAGGCGGCGAAAAGCAGGTTGAATTTAATAATGATACCGACCTGCTGTTCCTGTTCAACGAAAGCCTGCCCTTTCATCCTAATGCCTTAACCTTCCAGGCGTTGTTAAGCAATGGCAAGGCCATGTCGGCAACCTATTATTCTATCGGCGGCGGCTTTGTGGTAAAGGAGGGCGAGGATAAAAACACAAAAGCCGAGGTCGACCTGCCCTTCCCTATTGAAACTGCCGGCGACCTGCTGCACTGGTGTATGAAAACCGGGCTAAAAATATCGGGAGTAGTGATGGAAAATGAACTGGCCTGGCGCAGCGAACAGGAAACCCGCGACGGCGTACTCCAAATATTTGGCGCTATGCGCGATTGTATGTACCGCGGCAGCTATACCGGCGGCTACCTGCCGGGCGGCCTCAATGTAGCCCGCCGCGCGGCCGCCCTTAATAAGCGGCTAACAGGCAACAGCATTTACAATAATTTTGACGAGTGGGTGCAGGTCATCCGCGGTACCGGCAATGGCTTTCAGAATATATTAGATTGGGTAAGCTGTTTTGCATTGGCCGTTAACGAGGTAAACGCCTCGTTCGGTCGCGTGGTAACAGCGCCAACAAACGGCGCGGCAGGCGTTATACCCGCCGTACTGCAATACTACATTGCCTTTTGTGATGGCTATGCAGATGATAAGATCATCCAGTTTTTACTTACCGCATCAGAGATAGGCAGCATATTTAAAAAAGGGGCTACCATATCCGCAGCCATGGGCGGCTGCCAGGCCGAAATTGGCGTATCCTCCGCTATGGCCGCGGCAGCATTAACCGAGTGTTTAGGCGGCTCGCAACGGCAGGTATTAATGGCGGCAGAGATCGCCATGGAACACCACCTTGGCCTTACCTGCGACCCCATAGGCGGCTTGGTGCAGGTGCCCTGCATCGAGCGGAATACCATGGGTGCCATAAAGGCTATTACGGCATCGCAGCTGGCCCTGCAAACCAATCCCGATAATGCTAAAGTGAGTTTGGATAACGTGGTTAAAACCATGTGGCAAACCGCGCAGGACATGAACTCTAAATACAAAGAAACTTCAGACGGTGGGCTGGCGGTGAATATCCCGATTAGTTTGCCGGAGTGTTAGTAATTCGCAGCCTCACCCATTAACGGTAGTGCAACTTGCAGTGCCATACGAGCCCTCTCCGATTGGAGAAGGTAAAACAGGCAGTGCTTATACTACAAACTTTAATGGGTGAGGCTATTTTATTTCTTCAACTGCGCCGACACCTTTGGCACCAACAACTCCACCCACTCGCCATACATTTTAGCTGAAGGGTGCAGGCCATCGCTGGCTATAAGGTCGGGGTCGGTAGTTGCTTTGCGGGATATGGGTGTTATATCCGTGTAGCTTATACCTTCTTTTTCAGTTTCCTCCTTGGCAATGGCATTATACTGGTCAATTTCGCGGGCTATCCTTGCCCTGTCAGAACCTGCGGCGAAAGGCGTTACACTATAATCAGGTATCGATACGACAAAAACATGCGCGGTATCACCGCCTGCATATTTCAGGGCGGTATCCAGCAGCGCGACAAATTCGGTACGGTAAGTATTGATATTATAGCCTCTGTACTGGTTATTTACCCCGATAAGCAGGGTTACAAAATCAAAATTGTGGGCTAATTTGCGTGCCTTTACAGCATCAATCAGTTCGTTGGTTGTCCAGCCTGTACGGGCAATAATTTCAGGCGATGATACTTTGTAGCCCCTTTCATTAAGCCTTAAAACTAATTGATTGGGAAAATTACCTGCAGGCGGCACCGATTCACCAATGGTATATGAGTCGCCCAGTGCCAGGTAGGTGGCACTGGCCACTATAGAGGTGTCAGTTTTTACCGGCTGTTTCATGCTATAGGTTTGTTCTTTATTACAGCCTGTTATAATTGTTATAACTAATAAAATACTCAATAATCTCATATCGATACCTCCATACCAAAAAGTACGGAAATATGATGTAAAAGGATTTTTTTAATATATTCCATGTCAACCGGCGCGCCTAACTCCTTTTCTACGGAAGTTACGTCCTTATCGTCAATACCGCAGGGTACTATGTTTTTAAAGTAATCAAGGTCGGCATTTACATTAAAGGCAAACCCGTGCATAGTCACCCAGCGACTGCAGCGTACACCAAGCGCGCATATCTTGCGGGCGCGGTCAGTATCAGGCTCAAGCCAAACACCGGTGTAGCCCGGGTACCTGTCGCCTTTTATGCCAAATTCGGCCAGGGTAAGTATAACCGCTTCTTCAAGCGTACGCAGGTACAGGTGTATATCGGTAAAAAAGTTATCCAGGTCGAGTATGGGGTAGCCCACCAGCTGGCCGGGGCCATGGTAGGTAATATCGCCGCCACGGTTAATGGGGTAATAAACAGCATTTTTTTCTTTCAGCCCGGCTTCGTCCAGCAGCAAATGCTCAGCCTTGCCGCTTCGGCCTAAGGTATACACATGCGGATGTTCGCAGAATATAAGGTAGTTGGGTGTTTCCTCCTCCTCTTCAGCATCATCGCCTGCTAATTGTTTATGGTTACGCAATTCGGTTTTAAGTTTTACGGTTGCCGAAAAAATTTCTTCCTGCCTGTCCCACGCTTCCTTATAA
>JBDSIC010000158.1:0-7091 GCA_039918195.1 Mucilaginibacter sp. | reverse complement strand
TACTGTTAAACCCGCTTTGCACCCGGTTGCAGCGGTTAAAAATACCCCGGCTGTTTTCAATAATAATAGCTATGCTGATAGCGATAATAGTGGTGGCAGGTGTGTTCTATTTCCTTTCTACGCAAATCATCCAGTTTGGCGATTCGCTGCCCATGCTGAAGAAAAAGTTTGGTGAGATCTCAGTTGAACTGCAAAATTGGATTCAGGGTACGTTTGGCGTATCATTACAAAAACAGGCCACCATGTTGCACGATATGATCAACAGCAGCCAGTCAATGGTAGGCAAAACGGTTGGTACCTTATTAGGGGTACTCAGCGTGATATTTTTATTGCCGGTATATGTTTTCCTGATACTGTTTTACAAGCCGCTTATCCTTAATTTTTTATACGAAGCTTTTTCTGAAGAGAACTCTAAACAGGTCGGCGAAATTTTAAAGCAAACCAAATCATCTATACAAAGCTATATTGTGGGCTTATTGATAGAGATGCTGCTGGTAGCCATTTTGAATGCCACAGCATTGATCATACTGGGTGTAAAGTATGGTTTGCTGATAGGTATTATAGGCGCCATACTAAACCTGATACCGTATTTGGGTGGCATTATCGCTATTGCCCTGCCAGTACTAATGGCCACTGTTACCAAAGACGGCTACAGCACCCAGCTAGGTGTTATCGGGGCATATATTTTAATACAGTTTATTGATAATAACTTTTTTGTACCGCGCATAGTATCATCCAAAGTGCAGATAAATGCGCTGATATCTATTGTGGTGGTATTGCTGGGCAACGCGCTTTGGGGCGTATCGGGCATGTTCCTGTCCATCCCGTTCATCGCCGTACTTAAAATAATATTCGACCATATAGACGGACTTAAACCCTGGGGAAAACTGCTTGGTGATACCGTACCCACGCAGCACAAAGGCATTGTATGGGGCAGAAGGAAGGCGGTGGGTTAGTCATTAGTCATTAGTCATTAGTCAGGCACTATGTTAAGCAGAAATATAAAAAGAAAGCCCCCGCATTTTGCAGGGGCTTTCTTTTTTGAAATATAAGAGTCAAATAGTCCGCTTTCACCAATGACTAATGACGAGTGCCGAATGACAAAATTAGTGACTAACCGGGTTATCTCCCTTTTTAAGCGTACCGTTGATGAACAGCACGGGATTTACCTTTTTAGGGTCGCCCTGGTATACCCACACAGTGTTGCCGATGTAGTTACGGAAAGCGGTGTTCACCTGGTCTACGGTCAATTTTTTAATATCATCAACCATCGTTAACGAGCGTTTCCAGTTGCTGTGCAATACCTCGTTAGCTGCGATTGAAGAAGCCTGTGCGGCATTAGTTTCATTTTTATAATAGAAGCCTGTAAGGTATTCTACTTTCATGTTGGCTACTTCATCAGCTTTAAAGCCCTGTGTTTTTATAGTGTCAACCAACTTATCAAACACTGCTATGTATTTGTTAGGGTCGGTGGTGGAAACCGAAAAACGGGCCACTGATGTAGCCCCGCTGCTAAACCATGACTGTGGCGCGTATGACAGGCCGTTGCGTGTACGGATATCAACAAAATGACGGTCGCCAAATATGCGCATAGCTACGGAGAAGGCATCAAAATCTTTGGCACCCGGCTGCGGCCCGCCGGTTACACCTTCTACATAGTTGGTAGCAAAATCTTTCTTTTGGGCATTAAAAGTGTTTTTATAAGCCCTGAAAGATTCTTTTTTGAATATGAAAGGACTGCCTTGTTTTACGCTGCCAAGCATAGCACCTACTTTAGCCTCGATAGTGGCTTTATCTAAATTGGCTACTACAACTACCAGCATACGCGATTTGGTCAGTATAGAGTTGTAATAAGCCTTTGTTTCTTCAGGTGTAAGCTTTGACAGAATGGCGACTGTCCCCGAAGGGTTTTTAGCATAATCGCGGCCGGCAAAAGCAATGCTATCTGCAAATTTATCAATTGCCGCGTCGGGCCTTGATTGCTGGGATTTCAGGCCGTTAATAGCATCCTGTTTTACACGGGCAAACTCATTTGCATCAAATTTTGGCTGGGTAATAGCCTCAACATACAGGGGCCACACTATATCAAAATCGGGCTTAAGGCAGTTCATGCGAATAACCGAATAGTTTTTGTTGGTGCTGCCATAAACATTGGCGGTTACCTTATCCAGTTCATTTTTAAAACTGTTTTTATCGTGCTGTAAAGTGCCGCATTCGGTTAAAGCCATCATCGCCATCGATTCGATACCAATTTTAGCGGCAGGGTAGTTTTGAACGCCGCCTCTTATAATAGTTTGTATCTCAACAATATCATTTACTGTAGGCTGTACTATTACCTTTACGCCGTTCACCGTCATTTCGTAAGCCTGGGTTTGTGCTAACGCCGGCTTAATACTTATTGCAGTTGCTGCAATAAATAATGTCAATATATATTTCTTCATTAGTAATAATATTTAAGGGTTATTTAGCCACAAAAAATGAAGCTACATTCAATTGTTTACTCAATTCCGGGTTAATAACTATACCGGCCACTTTTGGCTTGCCTATAATGTACTTGTCAATATAGTTTTTAATATCGGCGCGGGTTATGCTTTGGTAATCGCTGTCAAGGTCGGTAAAGTAATCTAACGAGGTACTGCACCAGTGATAGCTAAGCTGGCTTGCCAGGCTCGAAGGTTTTTCTTTACTGCGAAGGTTGGTACGGTATAATTTAGCCTTTGCATCTTTTAATTGCTCATCAGTATAATAATCGGGCGAGTCCCATAAGCTTACTTGTTTTAATACCTCTTCATGACATTCTTTAAGCTTATTGGGATTGGGCACAACAAATATTTCGATAGGGCCGGTATATTTGGCGGTTTGGTAACTTACGTCAACACTCGAAGCTAATCCTTTGTCAACCAATGCCTGTTGTAATTTCGATGAGTTTAGGCCTACAACGGTTGAAAATACGTCGGCAGCCAGCGTGCCTACCGAATCGGTAAGGTACGACGGGCCTTGCCAGTTATACGTCATGTATGGTGTTTGCGCTATGCTTGTTTCTTTAACAAAAAAATCATCCTTGGTTAAAGGTTTAAAGGGTGGTATCGGGTATTTAACGTGCGGGTCGAAACCACTTGAAGGCCAGCTGCCAAATATATCTTCGGCCATTTTGAAAGACGCATCGTGCTTAACATCACCGCAAATGATCAGCAGGCTGTTGTTAGGGTGATAGTACTTATCTTTAATAATCATCATTTTTGCCGGTGTGGCAGTATTGATCACCTCGTGGTCGCCGATGGGGTTTTTGCGGGTGAAATTATCGCCCCAAAGCCTTTTTCCGGTTTCGTACTGGATGGTGAAACCCGGGTCGCTTTCGGCACGCTGAAACTCACCGTCAACCACCGGGCGTTCTTTCTTCATATCCTCGTCGCGGTAAATAGGGAACCGGATAGCTGCGTTCATGAAATTTAAACCGGCTTTCAGGCTGTCTCTGTCAAAAGTAAAATAATAGTTTACACGCTCATCGCCGGTGGTGCCATTCCATATCATGCCCAGTTCCTGGGTGCGTTTTATAAATTTTTCCTGGTTTGGATAATCTTTGTTGGCTTTAAAGAACATGTGTTCGAAAAGGTGCGAAAGGCCGCTGTATTCCGGGCCTTCGGTGTAGGCACCATTCTTTACAGCTATCTCTATAGTAGCCAGCGGTACTTTGCTGTTCTCTATAACTACTACTTCCAGCCCGTTGGGAAGTTTTTTCCAAAAATACCCTTCAGGCAGCTTTGGTTGGGCAACAGTGCCAAGGGCAAACAACAGCCCCGCAACACATAATGATAAATGTTTGATCAACTTTGAGGTCATAAATATATTCAGTTAAAATAATGGTATAAATATATCGGTATAAATTAAAAGAAAGTAGGCCTTTAACACATTTTTAACAATTTGAAATGCCTTGAAAAGTATATTTCCCCCTTAAGGGGTGAAAAAAGAAAGTAAAAAAATTAAATATTGTTGGAATGTTCATACATAATTAGCTAACTTTATTTTTTATAAACCACAAAATACTAACCTATTATGAAAACCAAACTACTCCTTTATGGGACGGCTTTTGCCATGCTATGCATACAAAGCTGTAAAAAAGAAACTGCGGTCAAGTCGGTTTCGGGTACTAACGGCAACAAAAAAGTTACCGCTACAGTAGCTTACCAGGACAACACCATTACCAACTGGTTTAAGCGAAACGCCAACAGCCTCGGCTCGGTTGCTTATGACCAGGCTTTTTCTGTGCCATTGGCAAGCGGTAAAGTGCTATGGCTTTTTGGCGATACTTTTTACAATGACCTTGATGCCAATGGCAAAGTACCTTGCTGGACAGCTACCAGCGGCCCCGCATTTAATTTGCACAACAGTGTATTGTCGCAGCCATCAACTACTAACTGGACACAGTCGGCAACTACCAATTTATTACGCTCCGGCTCAGCCGAAATATTTAAGGCCTATAATGTACCCGGCGGCGGCACCAACAATTATTTCTGGCCTTGTACCGGTGTCGAAATAAATAATAAGGTTTACACCTACCTGTTTAAAATGAACGGAATTACGGCATCAAACCCTAAGCTGGGTATATTAAATTTAACCACCAACACAGTTGATACCACTACCATGGTATTGCCTAACCTCAACGGCATCAGCTTTAATATAGGCATGCTTAAAATTGGTACTTATGTATACCTGTGGGGCTACAAGGTAACCGGTCCGTATGCTATATCAAGCATTTATGTAGCACGCTCGCCAATAGCCGGCGGTGCCATGACCTTTTGGAACGGTTCCACCTGGGTTAGTTCTGCCGCCTCTGCCGCGGTTATTGCAACCACATCGTCAAACGCGGTAAGCGTTTCGCAGGTTAACGGCAAGTTTGTGCTGATACATACTTACTGGAGTTTGCAATGCAGCACAGTTTCGGGCGCTGATGCCGTTTATGCCCAAACCAGCGCCAATGCCACCGGTCCGTTTAACGCGGTAACCACCATTTACCACATCCCCGACAGGAAAAGCGGCGCCATCCCATTCTTTTACACGCCGCTTATACACCCCGAATTTACAGCTAACAACGAGTTCCTGTTTACGTATTGCATAAACTACTACTCACCCTGCGTAAACTCATGTGTAAACAGCAAAGCTGACCCTGACGAATACCGGCCGCGCGCGGTAAGGGTGCCGTTTTCGGTATTGGGACTGTAATTGTTAAACCAATAATTGCGGTTGGCAGCAAGTGAATTTGCTGCTGACCGCAATAAATGACCTCTAACCAAAATCTAAAAAATGAAGAAACACATCGTAACCTGTGGTTTTGTAGTTGCCTTATTGGCCATACAAAGCTGTAAAAAAGAAACTTCGATCAAATCAGATTCAGGCACAAATGGCAACAAAAAAGTTACCGCCACTGATGCTTATCAGGACAACACCATCACCAACTGGTTCAAGCGCAACAGCGCGTCAATGGGATCTATCGCTTTTGACCAGGCGGCATCAGTGCCGCTAACAAACGGTAAAGTACTGTGGCTGCTAGGCGATACTTACTGGGGGCCTACACAACAGCATACCAACGGCAAAATGGATTGCATTTACATTAAATTTAACACGGTATTGCAACAGCCAACCACCAGCAACTGGACAACGGCATCAACCATTAACCTTACCTATGCCGGCGAACCGCAGATATTTCAGCACCTTACGCCTGCTACGAAATTGTACTGGCCTTCGGCCGGTATACAAATTGGTAACAAGGTTTACTGCTTTTTAACCGAAATGCAACGCAGCCCGCTGGCTTATACCGGCGGGGCAGTAGGCGCGCTCGACTTAACAACTAACGGCGTGGGCTATACCCTTTTGGGTGGCCTTAACGGCATCAACTTTGGCAACGGTATGATAAAAGGCACCGACGGCTATATTTACATTTACGGCAACAAACAAAAAGCCAACTGGACAAACGATATCTATTTAGCGCGCTGCCTGCAAACCAATCCGGCGGCATGGTCGTATTATAAAGGCACCATTGGCGGCAACGTAGCTACCGCAAGTAACTGGAGTACCACTGTTAGTACAGCGGTGCCTATATTCAACGCTGTTTCGTCAGGTGTGAATGTGGCTAAGATCAGCACCAAATATGTGTTAACCAACACGGCATTTACTTTTGGCTGCGAGAATATAAGGGCTATTTACGGCTCAACCAGTACTAATTTGACCGGGCCGTTCGCTTACGGCGCACAGCCGCGTAAGGTTATTTACAACATACCCGATACGAAAGTGGGGGTTGCACCTAACTTTTACACGCCTATTGTGCATCCGCATTTAACGGCTAACAGCGAGTTTTTAATGACCTATTGCATAAACACCTGGAACCCATGTGTATCATCATGTATTAATAACGAAGCTATACCTGATGATTACCGGCCGCGCGCAGTAAGGGTACCATTCTCAGTACTGGGGCTATAAGTAGCATTTGAAGTTTTTTAGTGGCAGTAGCAGTTGTAAAACCGAACCTTGTCGGCAATTGCTACTGCTACTTAAATTGAAGCACCACCGTTTTACCGGCTATCCCTTCAAGCAGGGGCTTAAATATCAGCTGCGCATTCTCTTTGGCTTTGTCGAGTATTTTCATTTGGCGGCTGCTTTCCAGTATCTTCTGTTCGGCAATTTTGTATACTTCCTCAACCATTTCTTTGGCATTACTTGGGAACCAGGCCCCGCTGATGTCATATACCTTTGACTGCTGGTGATCGAGTTTAACGTAGCATATTTCAGGCTGTGGTAAAATGACTATCACGCTGTCTTTTGTTTGGGTGATGTCCGTCTGCTTTACCTTTGTAAGATCTATACAGGCGGTAACCTCACCTACGGCTAAAAACAATACGCGTTCATCGGGTAATATGGTGTGTACTTCTTTTTTCTCTACAATATCCTTCAGGGCATATTTAACCAGTTCCAGCTTGCCCATGCTGGTTATTTTTTGCACCATCACTACCTGGCTTACTTCGGTACGGGTATTGGTAAATTCATGCTTAATGTAAAAGAACATGAATATCAAAAAGCCCACTATCACCAATGAAATG
>JBDSIC010000157.1:0-8054 GCA_039918195.1 Mucilaginibacter sp. | reverse complement strand
GTTGGGATGGTGAGAAAAGTAAATCATTTGGTTGCAATAGAAAGTATCTAACAACATGAATTTAAGTAATTTAAAACCTGCAGAAGGTTCTACCAAAAACAGGAAAAGAATTGGTCGTGGTACCGGTTCTGGCCGTGGTGGCACGTCAACACGTGGTCACAAAGGTGCCGGTTCACGTTCAGGCCACAGCACAAAAGTTGGTTTCGAAGGTGGCCAGATGCCATTACAGCGCCGTGTACCTAAGGTGGGCTTTAAAAACCCTAACCGTATAGAGTATGTTGGTGTTAACCTTGATGCCCTGCAAAAATTAACCGAGCAATATTCAATTGCAACAATTGATTTTGCTACGTTGAAAGATCATGGTTTGGTATCTAAAAACGACCTTGTAAAAATACTGGGCCGTGGCGAACTGACAGCCAAATTAGAGGTTAGTGCCCATGCATTTACTGCTACTGCGCAAAAAGCAATTGAAGCCGCAGGCGGTACCATCGTTAAGCTGTAAATTTCTATGAAGAAATTATTCACTACATTATCCAATATCTGGAAAATTGAAGACCTAAGAGTGCGTATTATTAACACACTCTTATTTCTTTTGATATACCGTGTGGGTTCATTCGTGATCTTGCCGGGAGTTGATGCTGCTTCTATAAGCAACCAAACAACTAAAGAAGGTTTGCTGGGATTGCTGAATATGTTTGCGGGAGGCTCGTTCTCACGCTCATCTATTTTTGCATTGGGTGTTATGCCTTATATTTCGGCATCAATAGTAGTGCAGTTACTGGGTATAGCAGTGCCTTACTTTGCTAAACTGCAAAAAGAAGGCGAAAGCGGCCGTAACAAAATTAACCAGTGGACACGTTACCTAACTATAGGTATCACCGTGCTCCAGGCAATTGGCTACGTCCGTTCGCAAATACAGCCCGAATCGCAGCTGATAGCCGACCCATTGTTTACCATACTAAGTACGTTTGTGCTTACCGCGGGTACATTATTTGTAATGTGGCTTGGCGAGAAGATCACCGATAAAGGTATTGGTAACGGTATATCGCTCATTATCATGACGGGTATCATCGCCTCGTTACCAAGCGCGTTCGGTAACGAATTTAGCAACCGTATAACAAGCGGTGGTTTGGTAACCTTCGTAGTAGAAATTGTAGCCCTTATTTTAGTGGTGATGTTCACCATTTTGATAGTGCAGGGTACGCGTAAAATAGCTGTACAGTACGCCAAGCGTATTGTAGGTAATAAACAATATGGCGGTGTGCGCCAGTACATACCTTTAAAGGTAAATGCTGCCGGTGTAATGCCTATTATATTTGCCCAGGCGTTGATGTTTATCCCGGCTACCATACCGCAATTTTTCCCGACACTGGCTACCAATAGTGTGCTGATGGCGTTAACCAATTACAATTCGTGGGCACATAACCTGCTGTTTGCAGTGCTTATTATCCTGTTCACTTATTTTTATACAGCTATTACGGTTAATCCAAACCAAATGGCTGATGACATGAAGAAAAACGGTGGCTTTATACCGGGTGTAAAACCGGGTAAAACCACAGCGGAGTATATTGATGATGTAATTTCAAAGATCACGCTGCCCGGCTCTATATTTCTTGCTATAATAGCAATCATACCGGCGCTGGCAAGTACTGTAGGTGTTAGCGGTGCGTTCTCAAGGTTCTTTGGCGGTACATCGCTAATCATTCTTGTGGGTGTTGTTTTAGATACGCTGCAGCAGATAGAAAGCCATTTATTAATGCGCCATTACGACGGGTTAATGAAAACAGGACGTATCAAAGGACGTTCGGCTGTACCGGCTGCCACAGGAACTGTGCCTCCGGCAATATAATAACCAATGCCAAAAATACACTACAAGTCTGTTGAGGAAATAGAACTGATAAGGGCAAGCTCATTATTAGTATCTAAAACACTTGCGGAAGTAGCAAAGGTGATAGGGCCGGGCGTAACAACCCTGCAATTAAATAGCCTTGCCGAAACCTTTATAAGGGATAACGGCGGCATACCTGCTTTTTTAAACTATAACGGCTTCCCGTTCTCATTGTGCATATCGCCTAATGACCAGGTAGTTCACGGGTTTCCCGGAAAGAAAGTACTGGTTGACGGTGATGTAATATCAGTTGACTGCGGTGTGGTACTGAACAAGTATTACGGCGATTCGGCTTTTACCTTTGCCATTGGCGAAGTTAGCGAAACCGCTAAAAAGCTGATGCGCGTAACCAGGGAATGCCTGAACAGGGGTGTAGAGAAGGCAGTAGTTGGCATGCGTATAGGTGATATAGCCTATGCCGTACAGGAACATGCCGAGACGAACAACTTTGGCGTGGTAAAGGAGTTGGTTGGCCACGGTGTTGGTTTACAGCTGCACGAAAAACCCGAAGTGCCAAATTACGGAAAGCGTGGTTCGGGCATTAAGTTAGAAGAAGGAATGGTGATAGCCATTGAGCCCATGATAAACGCCGGCCGTGCCGGTATCAAGTTTTGGGACGACGGCTGGACAGTATCAACAATAGATGGAAAACCTTCAGCGCACTACGAGCATACCGTAGCGATAAAGAAGGGAAAAGCCGATGTGCTTTCGACATTTTCGTACGTTGATGATGTTTTAAAAGAAAAAAATAATAATTAAAAAATTTTTATTAATTTTGCGTCCCGCTTTTAAGGCGGGATAATAAGGTAATAATCAATAAAATATGGCTAAACAATCTTCGATTGAGCAGGACGGTACAATAAGGGAGGCATTGTCAAACGCAATGTTCAGGGTTGAACTGGAGAACGGCCACGAGATTATAGCGCATATTTCAGGAAAAATGCGGATGCACTACATTAAAATTTTACCCGGTGACAGGGTAAAACTGGAGATGAGCCCGTATGACCTGTCAAAAGGAAGAATAACTTATAGATATAAATAGAATAAAGCGATGAAAGTTAGAGCATCCATTAAAAAGCGTAGCGTTGATTGTAAGATCATTCGCCGTAACGGGAAACTTTATGTGATAAACAAAAAGAACCCAAAATTTAAACAACGCCAGGGCTAGTAAACACACAATATTTGTGGCAATTGTACAACGGTAGCCGCCGTTCGGTTGTTACGTAGAAAAATTAAATTAAAAATATGGCAAGGATTTCAGGTATTGATTTACCAAAGAATAAAAGAGGAGAGATCGGACTAACTTACATTTACGGTATAGGCCGTACAACTGCTAAGAACATCCTGATCGAAGCTGGTATTGATTTGAATACTAAAGTTCAGGATTGGAATGATGAGCAGCTAACTGCTATTCGTAACATCATTAACGATCAGGTAAAAGTTGAAGGCGCCCTGCGTTCAGAAGTACAGCTTAACATTAAGCGTTTAATGGATATTGGTTGCTACCGCGGCACACGTCACCGTAAAGGATTGCCTTTACGTGGTCAGCGTACCAAAAACAACTCACGTACCCGTAAAGGTAAACGTAAGACAGTTGCTAACAAGAAAAAGGCTACTAAATAGTAAATAGTGATTAATGGGCAGACATGCTCATTAGGAATATATATCAAAGTAAAAAAATAGTTAATGGGTCCGGGTTATTCGCTAACCTAATAATCCGCTAACTCAAAATTAAAAAAATGGCTAAGAGCAAAAAAGTTACCAAAAAGCGCGTAGTAGTTGTTGAAGCAATAGGCGAAGCACACATCAACGCAACTTTTAACAATATCATTATCACCCTTACTAACAAAAGCGGACAGGCTGTATCATGGTCGTCTGCCGGTAAAATGGGTTTTAAAGGTTCAAAAAAGAATACCCCTTACGCTGCCGGCCAGGCTGCTGCCGATTGTGGCAAAGTAGCTTATGATTTAGGCTTGCGTAAAGTAGAAGTATTTGTAAAAGGCCCGGGTGCCGGACGTGAGTCAGCTATCCGTACTTTACAAACTACCGGTATTGAGGTAACAACCATAAAAGATATTACACCGCTTCCGCACAACGGTTGCCGTCCTTCAAAAAGGAGAAGAGTTTAATTAACCCGATTTTTAAAGCTAAGATTCAGCAGCTACAGGTTGCATGATACTTTAAAACAAACAAACAATGGCCAGATACACAGGACCCAAGTCCAAAATTGCACGCCGTTTCCGTGAGCCGATCTTCGGTCCGGATAAAGCGTTAGAAAGAAAAAACTATCCACCCGGAATGCATGGTGCTTCTAAAAGAAGAGGAAAGCAATCAGAGTATTCAACCCAGTTGATGGAGAAACAAAAAGTTAAATACACTTATGGTGTATTAGAGCGTCAGTTCGAAAACTTGTTTCACCGCGCATCAGCTAAAGAAGGCATCACCGGCGAAAACCTGCTTAAATTTTTAGAGGCTCGTTTAGATAATGCTGTTTACCGTTTAGGTATAGCAACCACCCGTTCAGGCGCACGCCAGCTGGTAGGTCACAAACACATTACCGTTAACGGCGAAGTTGTAAACATTGCATCATACGCTTTAAAAGCTGGTGACGTAATTGCAGTACGCGAAAAATCAAAAACTTTGGAAGCCATCACTAATTCAGTGGCAGGCCGCAGGGTTAATAAATATAGCTGGTTAGAATGGGATGCTGCAAACTTAACAGGCAAATTCCTTAGCTATCCAAACCGCGATGAGATACCTGAGAATATCAAGGAAAACCTTATCGTCGAGTTGTACTCTAAATAAGATATGAGAATTTAGATATGAGATTTGAGACACAGGGTCGAGATCTCATATCTCATTTTATATATAAGATAAATAGTCAAAGGGTTTTAGGTATAAGCTATGAAGGGGAGGGACAAGAAGGTCTCAAATCTCATATCACACATCTCAAATCTATAAATTAACAATAAACAAAGGATATAAATGGCAATTTTAGCATTTCAGAAACCGGATAAGGTTATCATGCAAAAATCAACTGATTTTGACGGTACATTTGAATTTCGTCCGTTAGAACCAGGCTTCGGTATAACCATAGGTAATGCTCTGCGTCGTATATTACTTTCATCGTTAGAAGGTTATGCCATCACTTCTGTTCGTCTTTCAGGAGTTACGCATGAATTTTCGACCATAAAAGGTGTTGTTGAAGATGTTACCGAAATAATACTGAACTTAAAACAAGTTCGTTTCAAGAAAACCGGCGACTCTGGCGACAGCGAAAAAGTATTTGTTATCATCAATGGCCAGGATACATTCAACGCCGGCGATATCACAAAATTCTCAAACAACTTTACTGTATTAAACCCTGATTTGGTTTTAGCCAATATGGATTCGTCAGTAACGCTTGAAGTTGAGCTTACCATTGCTAAAGGCCGTGGTTACATAGCCAGCGAAGAGAACAAAAATCCAGATGCTAATGTAGGTGTAATAGCTATCGATTCTATTTTCACCCCGATAAAGAACGTTAAGTACACTATCGAGAACTATCGTGTTGAGCAAAAAACCGACTACGAAAAATTAGTACTTGATATTGCTACTGATGGTTCTATCCATCCTGAAGATGCATTAAAAGAAGCGGCTAAGATACTTATCCAGCACTTTATGCTGTTCAGCGACGAGAACATGATGCTTGAAGCACAGGCTAAAGAAGAAACCAAAGAAGTTGACGAGGAAATTTTACACATGCGTAAGATCCTTAAAACTGAGCTGGTTGATCTTGACCTTTCTGTACGTGCTCTTAACTGCCTTAAAGCTGCCGACATCCGCAGCCTGGCCGACCTGGTATCGTATGATGTAGCTGATATGCTTAAGTTCAGGAACTTCGGTAAAAAATCATTAACTGAAATTCAGGACCTGGTTAAATCAAAAGGTTTATCTTTTGGTATGAACCTGTCGAAATTCAAATTAGACGAAGAATAATTTTTCTTGAGAATCAAGAATTAAGAACAAGGAGTCAGGACATCTTGTTTCTTGCATCTTAACTCTTGATACTTTTAATAATAAACAAATAAGCGAGCGCATAATTCCGAAGGCTTGAGTAAATCGCCCGACGGTATGCACGTGAGCTAATTAACAAAACAATGAGACACGGAAAAAAAGTAAACCATTTAGGCCGTACCAACAGTCACCGCAAAGCGATGCTTGGTAACATGGCTACATCGCTTATCCTGCACAAGCGTATTACTACAACTTTAGCTAAAGCAAAAGCTTTACGCGTTTATGTTGAGCCTTTGATAACAAAAGCCAAAAGCGATACAACACACTCACGCCGTACCGTATTTAGCTACCTGCAAAGCAAAGACGCGGTAACTATCCTGTTCCGCGAGATAGCTGAGAAAGTGGCTAACCGCCCCGGTGGTTACACACGTATCATCAAAATGGAAAACCGTTTAGGTGACAACGCTGAAGTTGCAATGATAGAATTAGTAGATTACAACACTGTTTATGGTGCTGATGCTGCCCCTGCTGCCAAGAAAACAACACGTCGTCGTGGTGGTGCCGGCAAAGGTAAAGTTGAAGGTGTTGCTGCTGAAGCTGCTGCCCCTGTGGCCGCTGCTGCAACAGCCGAAGTTACTCCTGCCGATGACGCAGTTGTAATTGAAGAAACCCCGGTAGCCGAAGCAGAAGTTGCTGAAGAAGCACCTGTTGCCGAAGCTGAAGTAGCAGCTCCTGCTGCTGAAGTTGCAGAAACTCCTGCCGCCGAAGCAACTGACGCGCCTAAGGTAGCCTCTCCTGGTAAAGAAGAGAATGCTGAAAAAGGTGAGTAATCTTTAAACACATGAGATATTGAAAGCCCTGCTGAAAAGCGGGGCTTTTTTGTTTTTTATCCTCATCAAAAAGAAGTAATTTTGAGTAAACGCACGATGTTATGGATACGGCAGTGATCAGGCAGAAACTTTATGAATATATCCGCTCTGCGGATGATGAGAAAGTTAAAGCTATTTATACAATACTGGAGAGCGATGAAAGTCCATCGCAGCAATGGTGGAATGATGAAGAATTGGTAGCCGAATTGGACAAGCGTTCATCAGATTTAAAAAGCGGCGCTGATAAAGGAATGTCTTGGGAAGAGGTGAAATCAAGATTGCTAAAAAAATAGTGTATCAGATTGTTTTATCATCAGCTGCCTTACATGATTTGCAAGAATCATATGATTGGTATGAAGCCAGGTTATTAGGATTAGGTGAGGTTTTTATTGACAATGTTGAGGCTTCAATAAATGCGATAACAACAAATGCCGAGGGCTATCCAATAAAGTTCAAAACCTACCGCGAGATAGTAGTGAATAAATTTCCTTTTGTGATCATATACGAAATCGTTAAAGAAAGCAACGTTATTAATATCCCGCATATATTTCATACATCCCAAAACCCTGCGCGTAAATACTAACCCACATTGTTTACTGCCAACCTGTCACCGTTTCGCGGCACTTATATGACGAAATATTACCGGTTATTTGTCACTCAAGCCACATTTTCTGCCATTTGCTATTTGGCACAACCCTTGTTAAACATGCTTGGTAAACAATAAATAAATAGTAAAACAATCATATACAATGTCTAAAATAATTGGAATCGACTTAGGGACAACAAACTCATGCGTAGCGGTAATGGAAGGTAACGAACCTGTAGTTATTGCTAACAGCGAGGGTAAACGCACTACACCATCTGTAGTTGCTTTTGTTGACAACGGCGAACGTAAAGTGGGTGACCCGGCGAAGCGCCAGGCGATCACCAATCCTACAAAAACCATTTCCTCTATAAAACGCTTTATGGGTAACCAGTTTAACGAGGTTACTAAAGAAGCAGCGCGCGTACCATACAAAGTGGTTGGCGAAAACAACACCCCGCGTGTTGCTATTGATGACCGTAACTATACTCCACAAGAAATTTCGGCGATGATACTTCAGAAAATGAAGAAAACTGCCGAAGACTTCCTGGGTCATGAAGTTACCGAAGCGGTTATTACCGTACCGGCTTATTTTAACGACGCGCAACGCCAGGCTACTAAAGAAGCCGGTGAAATTGCAGGCTTAAAAGTACGCCGTATAATTAACGAACCTACCGCTGCTGCCCTTGCCTACGGCCTGGACAAAGCACACAAGGAT
>JBDSIC010000156.1:0-3465 GCA_039918195.1 Mucilaginibacter sp. | reverse complement strand
ATGAGCAGGTCAACATTTTCCAGCAGTTCCCGAAAATAGTTAAGTACATCTTCCCCGCCGCCGAATTTGGTATGATCGCAGCAGCCATCCAAGCTAATATTAATACCGTAGATAAGCTTTCTCATGGGAGTAAAACTATGGAATTTTGGTGAACCTTAGCGTGGTTTTTTATTGAAATATAGTTATAATTAGTTTATAGGCTTCTGCAAAATAACCGACTTTTAACTACGGTTTACAGCGTCAGAATTGAACTGGTTATATACTAGTATAACTTGTTTATATACTAGTAACATAGCAAATCATACTTAAATACTAATTGTAAAAACTTATATTACAAAGTAATTTTATTGCAATGATTAAGCCTAAGTCACAGTGTTATATGTGTAGCGAGCCCGCAACTGGATATGAACATGTACCGGCGAAATGTTTTTTCCCGAAAGAACATAGGAATAACTTGATTACTGTTCCATCTTGCCCACTACATAATAATCATACCTCTAAAGATGATGAGTATGTGAGAGGGGTCATTGTTTCTGCAGCTGGCAATAATAAATTGTCGATAAATCATTGGAGAGGTGATGTGCGAAGAAGTTTTATACATAGTCCTAAACTATTTTTTAAAACGTTTAAGCACCGAAACGGAAATTCTTTCTTTCACGACCGGAGCAGAGTTGATAGTGTAATGATTAAGATTGCGTATGCACTATATTTTCACATTTATAAAAAAGTCTGGGATTCTAACCTTGCTCCGTTTTATAATCAATTTTATGATGATGATGGGAAGGTTGATATAGAAGTTAGGTTCCCAAAATATAAAATGATACCCGATTACAATGTATATGAAGGTGCAAATCCATCGGTTTTCAAATACCAGTATTTAGAAGGAAGAATAAACAGCGTGCAAAATTGCCTCTTTAAAATGATATTCTATGAAGGGTTTGAAGTTTTGATTATGCCAGTAAAAGATTCAAGTCAAACGACCACTTTAATACTAGATCTAAAAGATTTGTAACACTCGCTACCGCAAGCGTCCTGCTTCTGGGATACAAAAAAGCCTCCAACTTTTCGGTTGAAGGCTTTCATTTCCAAGTACCCAGCGCCGGAGTCGAACCGGCACGGTTTCCCACAGGTGTTTGAGACCAGCGCGTCTACCAATTCCGCCAGCTGGGCATACTTTTGTCCGTTTCCAGCAGGTGTTTGAGACCATTATGTCTACCACCCCGATAGCTATCGGGGCCGCCAGCTGGGCATATTTAAATAAGCATAAAATGCTTATAAACGGGTTGCAAATGTATTTAAACTCTCTTTAATACGCAACAGGTATTTTTGCCGGTAGTAAATATTTAGTATCTCGTTAAGGCGGCTTTCTTTGGCGGTGTCGTCCAGTTTGGTGTAGCCGGGGGTAAGTTGTTCAAGTTCGGCATTTATATCACCCTCAATAGCAAGCGCTTCGGCGGTAATGTCTGCAAGTTGGCCCGCATTTTCTACTTCCATAAGCCGCTCGTTAATGTCCATCATTTCCATTAAAAAATCTGCCGGCAGTTGTGGTTTGGCACCTTCCTGCAGCAGGTCGTGCTCACGTAAAATGTATTCCAGCCGCTTATTTGGATCAGACAGGGTTTGGTAGGCCTTGTTATTTAAGGTTGACAGTTCCAGTATTTCCTGTTGCTTTTCGTCGTCTTCGGTAGCGTAAAAATCGGGATGATACTGTTTGCTTAAGGCATAAAACTGCTTTTTAAGCGCGGCCTCGTCGGGGTGGAACGACTCAGGGATATTATAAAATTCAAAATAATTCATTTATGCAAAGTTAACGCTTTTAATTTGCCGCTTGTTTTGATATATTTAGCCAAACAACAGCAAAAATTGTTAACTGGTACAGAAATTGTAACATAAAAAATAAAAAGTAAGCTTTTATGCATAAATTATTGGATTATAACACAGTTATTGACGATTTTGTACGTCACCTTACCATAACCCCTGTAAACGAAATATTGCCTACCGGCGATTACTACTCCACCGGCATTTATAAGCTGCACGAAGGTAATGTGGGCATGGGGCAAATTACATTTGATCCCGAAACGGATGACTGGGACTATGATGGCTCAGGCGACCTTACCCACGAACAGGTGGTAGATATTGTAGCATATATACGTAAACATCAACACGACGGCGACAACGAAGAGTAATTCCGGATTACACCTTTTTTCTTTGATCTTTTTATTGCATGAGTATTGTTACCCGCTGCAGCAGGGGCAATTATTACCTTTGCTATAGCCTGTCTATATACTAACCAATTGCGGAGGATACGCTGCTCCTTTGATCAATATGCCTTAAAAATGAGAAAAAGCTGCTTTATCATTACCTGTTTTATTTTTTTGTGCCTGCAGTTTGCAGCGGCAAATGTTAAAGATGATTTTAGGCTGGCCGACATTCTGCAAAGCAATATGGTAATTCAGCAGGGCAGGCCGTTTAACCTGTGGGGCCGCGCGCCGGCCGGCGATACCGTTACTATCCAGGCTGATTGGAGCAATAAAAAGATAACCAAAATAGCAGGGAGTGAGAAAAAATGGTTTGGCAATATTTTCGTTCCCAAAGCCATTCCCGGTAAGTTTGACGAGCACACGATAACCATCATCCATAAAAGGGATACGATACGCCTAACCAACCTGCTGATAGGCGAGGTATGGGTGTGCAGCGGGCAATCAAACATGGAAATGAGTTTTTTAGTATGGAACAAGGTGAAAAACCATGCCGCTGAAGTTGCCGCCGCCAATTACCCGAATATAAGGCTGCTGCAGGTGGAGCATTATGCCAGCGTTACCCCGCAAGACGAGGCAAAGGGCACATGGCTTCCTTGCACTCCGCAAAGCGTGAAGGATTTTTCGGCTATCGCGTATTTTTTTGCCAGGGAGATATATCAGCATAAAAAGATTCCTATTGGGCTGGTGCACACTTCGTGGGGCGGCACCGTTGCGCAGGCCTGGACCAGCGCGCCTGCCATAAAGCAGATGCCGTACTTCGCGGGGTTATTAGAAAAGAACCGCAGCCTGCCGCCTATTGACAGCATACCTCAAACACTTGATAAGGTAAATCAGCCCGCACTGGTGTACAACGGGATGATACACCCGTTCCTGAACCTGTCTGTACGCGGTGTGCTGTGGTATCAGGGCGAGAGCAATTCCAACAGGTCATACCAGTACCGCGAGCTTTTCCCGCTGATGATAAACGACTGGCGAAAGAACTGGGGGATAGGCGACTTTCCTTTCTATTTTGTACAGCTGGCAAACCTGCAATTTGGTACGGTGAATGATGTGCCGAAAGAATCGTCGTGGGCCGAACTGCAGGAAGCACAGTTGATGACTACGGCGCTACCCAATACCGGCATGGCCGTAACCAATGATATAGGCAATCCCGATGATATACATTACGCCAACAAGCAGGAGGCCGGCCGCCGCCTGGCGCTTG
>JBDSIC010000155.1:0-3213 GCA_039918195.1 Mucilaginibacter sp. | reverse complement strand
CGGATGTGCAACAGCCTGCCAAAAAGCATGATTTAAAAGTAAAGGTGAAGGTAAAAAACCTAAACAGGTCATTTAACAGGAATCTGAACAGAAGCTTGAATAGAAACCTGAAAAGACTTGACAGAGAACTTTCAAAAACCTTTGAAGATATCGGGCCAAAAATAGCCGCCGTGTTCAATGATATTGATGTGCATATCACTACCAATGTTAATGACGAAAACGACGAAGATGAAGCTACCAAAGTCATCAGCGGCAACCAGGAGGAAAAGGTAAAGGTATATAGTAAAAGCTATTCTGCAGATAAGGATGATGTGCTGGAAATAGATAATCAATATGGTAATATTACTATAAATACCTGGAATAGAAACGAGTTTAAAATTGAGATAAAAGTATCTGTTGCCAGCAACAAGGCGGGCGAAGCCCAGCGTATGATGGACGATATACTCATATCCGATTCGAAAGTTGGTTCAACAGTTTCTTTTAAAACCCGGTTTAATATGGGCGATGGCGGAAATAATACAACGTGGTCCTCGTTTTTTAGCAGCAAAAAGTCTGTGCGGAGTTCCGATATTGTTTACAATGTATATATGCCTGCCAAAAATGCTTTGCTTATTAACAGCAAATACGGCAGCGTTACTTTACCCGACATGTACGGAAAAGTTACCATTAACAATACTTACGGCAAGTTATATGCAAAATCGCTTAACAGCGTCAACAACAACTTAAACCTTAAATACTGCGATGTTGATATTGATCAGCTAGGCAACGGTAATGTAAACCTATCATACGGCAGCTTAAAACTGGGCAAAATCGGTAAACTTGCAGCCAATGTAAATTACGCACCGGTGAGCGTAGGTCAGCTGCTAACATCAGGCGATTTTAATATAAAGTATGGTGGTGGCCTAAAAATAGGCGAACTGGGTACCGATCTTAAAATCCTGAATATTAACTCAGCCTACTCCAATGTCGACATATCGCTTAACGGGAAAGAGAGTTTCGATTTTGATGTTACGGTTAGCTATAACAGTTTCGATCATGATAACAATGTTGTAAAAGTAACCACGCACACCCCCGATGACGGCCCCGGTTATCAGCCGACTAAAAATTACAAAGGCTATGTAGGCAGATCCAATTCAAATACCAAGGTTACCATTGTAAATAAATACCAGGGTGTAAGTATCGAATAACGGTATACCCCTTATTTTACATCCTATAAATACAAAAAAACCTTTGCCATAGGCAGGGGTTTTGTTATTTTTAGCTTTTTAATACTTTTTGCTTACAATATGGAAATCTTCACCAGCCCCGAAGCCTGGATATCGCTCATTACCCTTACTGTTCTTGAAATAGTGTTAGGCATTGATAATATTATATTTATATCCATCCTGGCTGATAAACTACCGGAACATGAACAGGAAAAAGGGCGCAAGGTAGGTTTGGGCATGGCGCTTATTACCCGCATACTATTGTTGCTTACCATTAGCTGGGTAATGCGGTTGACGCAACCCCTGTTTAATGCGGCTGAATTTTTAAATATTACCAATCCCGAGTGGGCTGAAAGGCTGTCTATTTCGGGCCGCGACCTGATACTCCTTATCGGGGGATTGTTCCTGATATATAAAAGCACACACGAGATACATGGTAAACTGGAAGGCGATGAGGGAGGTGAAACCAAAGTAAAACCACACTCTTTTTGGGGCACCATCATCCAGATCATGATACTGGATATCGTCTTCTCGCTCGATTCAGTAATTACCGCCGTAGGTATGGCGGACCATGTCGAGATCATGATTGCCGCCGTTGTAATAGCCGTAATAATTATGATGTGGGCATCCAGCAGTGTGGCAAAGTTTGTTAATACCCACCCAACTGTTAAAATGCTGGCCCTGTCGTTCCTGTTGCTTATCGGCGTTTCGTTACTGGCCGAGGCATTTGAGCAGCATATCCCTAAAGGCTATATCTATTTTGCCATGGCGTTTTCGGTAATGGTGGAGATGCTTAATCTAAAAATGAAAACGAAAAGCGCAGCTAAGGAAATAGCTGAAGACTGATTTAATTAGATTCAAGAGTTAAGAAGCAAGAATCAGGATAGTTGCGATTACTTATTATACGATGCGTTGCCAACTTAAAAGCTCTTCTTTTCTATCCTGTCATGTATCTTCAAATGCTCGGGCAGTGCTGCTGAGCCATACCAGCCGTATAATTCTACATCAAGTAATTTGGCTTTTATAGCAGGGTCGGTATCTACCAACTTTGCCGCTTCTTCAACAGTAGGCACATTCAGGATGAAGATACCGCGGTACTGTTTATCATTCTTTTTCAGCGGACCGGCTACTACCAATTTGCCTTCCTTTACCAAACGGCCCATATTAGCCATGTGGCCCTTGAAAGCGCTGTCAATAGTCGCCTGATCGGCAGTGGTATTGGTACCTGTTTTCAGTATCACCAGTACGTACGATTTCATACCGTAATCATCTGCACCCAGTTCATAGGCCAAAGCAGGGTCATACTTAGGGTTGGTGGATTGGGCTTTTATACCTGCTGAAATAAATGCGAGGCATACAACAAGCAGTAACTTTTTCATATCGTTAATTTTAAAATGTCTTAACTCTTCCTTCTTAACTCTTATATCCAAATTTAAAATACTCGGCACAGCAGGCCTTTCAAATATTCCCCTTCGGGGAACGATGACCGCACCGGGTGATCTTCGGGCTGGCAAAACTGGTGTATGAACTGTACCTGCTTACCTGCATCCAACGCTGCCCAGGCAAGTACCTGTTTAAATGTTTCCATATCCATAGCGCCCGAACACGAGAAAGTTGCCAGCAAGCCCCCTTCGTTCAGCAACAACATACCTACCCGGTTTAGGTCTTTATAAGCGCGTGATGCCCTGTCAAGCGCTGAGCGTGAGGGGGCAAACTTTGGCGGATCGAGTATGATAACGTCAAACTTTTCGCCCTCTTCTTTAAACCTGCGCAATTGGCTGTTTACATCAGCTTTTATCGAGTTATGCTTTGCCGCGTCAAAATTGTTGAGGCGTATATTTTCGTTCAATGTTTCTATAGCCAGTGCAGAACTATCTACGCTGGTAACAGATGCAGCGCCATGCTTAAGGCAATTTAAGGTAAATCCGCCGGTATACGAAAAGCAGTCGAGCACTTTTGCGTTTTTAGCATACCCGGCCAGTATGCGTCGATTATCCCGCTGGTCGCA
>JBDSIC010000154.1:0-4853 GCA_039918195.1 Mucilaginibacter sp. | reverse complement strand
AGGATAGGTACTGATTACCCATGGGGCGGCCCTTATATCAAAAATGCAAAAGGCTGCTTAATGGCCAACTTTAAACCCGGCCGTGGTAACTACACCGATGATGGCGGGGCTTACACTGTAAATGTGCGCTCCTACTTTCCTAACGATTACGGCCTGTATAATATGGCAGGCAACGTAGCCGAGTGGACAGCGTCAGCATATGATCCGTCAGCATCAACATTTGTGCATGATATGGCGCCTACGTTTAACTACGAGGCGAAAGCGTCAGACCCTGAAGTATTAAAACGTAAGGTAGTGCGCGGCGGATCATGGAAGGATGTGGGTTATTTCCTGCAAAATTCAACACGCTCGTACGAATACCAGGATACCGCGAAATCATATATTGGTTTCCGTTGCGTAACCCATTATGTAGGGCGCGACCTGAGGGATAAGCGATAAACAACCCGCCTTAAGCATAACAGAGTACTATTGTATTTTAAAACATTTAACATCACTAAAACATTTTTATGGCTGCTAAGAAAAAACCTTTCGGAATTGACAACGTAATTTCAATTGGCGCTACCGTTGTTATTATAGGTCTATTGTTTAAAATAAACCACTATCCGTATGCCGAAACATTTATTGCTGTTGGTTTAGGTGCCGAAGCAGTATTGTTTTTGATACTCGGATTAAAGCGTGATTATGAGGATGTAGACTGGACCCGTGCTTATCCCGAACTGGATGATGAGTTTAAAGGAGAATTACCTAAAGCATCGGTAAGGCCGGCTGCACCCGCAGCAGGTTTTTCAAACACTGCCGCATTAGACAAAATGTTATCAGATGCTAAAATTGGCCCCGAACTGATTGCCAGTCTGGGCGATGGTTTGCGCACTTTTGGTGATAAAGTAAATTCGATAGCAAGGGTTGGCGATGCCGGCGCTGCTACTGACGAATACATCGTTAAATTAAAATCAGCTACTGCGGGTTATGATAAATTGAGCAACGCATTTGAACAGGCATCAGCCGGTTTACAGGAAATGGTTGGTTCAAATATCGACTCAAAAACATACCACGAACAGGTAAACAAACTGGCCCGCAATCTTTCGGACCTGAATGCTGTGTACGAACTGGAACTGCAGGATTCAAGCGCTCATTTAAAATCAATGAACACTTTCTATCGTAACCTGTCGCTTACCATGCAAAACTTTAATGAGTCGCTTGATGACTCTAAACAGTTTAAAGAAGAAGTGAGCCGTTTGGCTAAAAACCTGGCCTCGTTAAACGCAGTATACGGCAACATGCTTACGGCAATGAACCAGCCCCGTGTTTCATAATATATTAAGGAATTACATTTTGACATTTAAAGACAAAATATAGCATGGCCGGCGGTAAACAAACACCAAGACAACGGATGATAGGTATACTATACCTGGTACTATTAGGCCTTGTTGCGCTTAACGTACCGGATAGTTTACTTGATGCTTTTAAAAATATTACAGACAGCCTGGACCAGTCGCGCACTAACGTGACAACAGGTATAGATAACACGTACAGCGCGTTTGAAAAAACCAAAATGAAGGAGCAGCCCGACCGTGCGAAACCTTTTTACGACAGGGCCAAAGAAGCCAGTCGTATAGCCAACGAGTTAAACAGTTATGTAGAATCGATACGGTCTGAATTGGTAACTGAGGGCGGTGGCATCGATGAAACTACTAATGATGTTAAAAAAAGGGACAACCTTGATGCATCGCCGCGTATTATGATCAATGGTAAAAAAGCGAGCGCATTAAAAGCCAAAATTGAAGAAACCCGTACCAAACTACTTAACCTTTTGGATAATGATGAGCGGGCCGGTGTCAATTTTTCGCTAAACGCTACCGACTTAAAAAGAAAAGGTGCAAAGGATAAAACCTGGGAAGCAGCTTATTTTGGTGACGGCATACCTTTGGGCGCGGCCATAACCACCCTATCAAAAATACAAACAGATACCAAGAATGCCGAGAATGAGGTGGTAAAGAAGATATTGGGTAAAGTTGACGAGGCCGTTGTAAACCTTGACAAATTTGCGGCTGTAGCCGTTGCGCCAACCAGCTATGTTATAGCAGGCCAGCCATACACTGCCGAAGTATTCTTAACCGCTTCCGATTCAAAATCAAGCCCATCCATATCAGTAAACGGCTCAAACCTTTCGGTAGCTGATGGTAAAGGAAAATATACAGTAGGCACGGGTAAAGAAGGTGTTTACACCTGGGTAGGCAGTATCACGGTTAAACAAGCCGACGGTACCACCAAAACATACCAAACGCCAAAACAAACTTACCAGGTTGCCCGTCCATCGGCAGTGGTATCACCTGATAAGATGAACGTTTTATACATTGGTGTGCCTAACCCTATTTCGGTATCGGCACCGGGTATTCCTAAAGAAAAATTGCGGGTGAGCATTTCAAGCGGTTCAGTTAGTGGTTCTTCCGGGCATTACACCGCCGAAGTGAGCACTATAGGCACCGCGACAGTTACGGTTTCGGGCGAGATATCACCGGGCAAAACACAGGTATTGGGCAGCACCCTTTTCCGTGTAAAACGCATACCCGACCCTAAAGCCCAATTTGCCGGCAAAAGCGGCGGCAGTACCAGCGCGGCCAATATACGCGGGCAGGACAGGATATTTGCCAAACTGGAAAACTTTGAGTTCGACGCTAAGTTTAACGTTACCCGTTTTACCTTATTTTTAGCCAAACCGCGCCAGGACATCATTACGGTAAACGCGTCAGGTAATTCGGTATCGCCGCAAATGCGTGCCGCGTTAAATACGGTAACACCGGGTACAAAAGTGATATTTACCAATATTATAGCGGTTGGCCCCGACGGTTCGCAGCGCGGGCTTGATGATATTGTAATATCTGCTAATTAAGATGACAATGAAAAAGAGATCGTTAATTATTGTGTTATGCCTGGCCTGTACGGCCTCGTTTGCACAAAATACAACACAGGCCCCTACAGATACTACTGCACGCACCGCCGCGCAAAAGGCAGACAGTGCAGCGTTTTTTGAACGCCCGTTAGATGGCTTTTATAAAAAATCAAACCTGATAAACGGCAGGCCAACGCCCTATGCCAACCTGCGCGATGCCGATGTGGTTTTTGCAAAACGTGTATGGCGCGAGATAGACCTGAGAGAGAAAATGAATCAATACCTGGGTTCGCCAAAAAGCCGCCTTATTGACGCGCTGATGGGCGCTATAGATGCCGGGGAGCTAACCGCGTACGACCCAACACCAAACCCCGCCCAAAACGACCCGAACGGTGACAGCTTTTCGACACCTTTAACCGGTGCGCAGGCTAAAACAAGAATGGCCGACAGCAGTGTGGTTGATAAATTTGATGCTGACGGTAATAAAATAGGTTCTGATTTTAGGGCAGGTGAATTTAACCCCGACAGCGTAATCAAATTCCGTATAAAGGAAGATTGGGTGTTTGACAAACAACGTTCAGTTTTTGAGCCGCGTATCATTGGCATAGCCCCGCTTATCAAATTAAAGGCAGCCGGGCTTGAATCATCTGATTACCAGCCTGCATTTTGGGTTTACTATCCCGAAGCACGCGCCATACTGGCCACTAAAGAAGCCGTTAGCCGCAACAGCGATGCCACCGGTTTAAGCTTTGACGACGTATTTTTGAAGAGAATATTTGCCAGTTATATAGTAAAAGTATCTAACGACAGGGACGAACGTATAAAGGATTACGCGCAGGGGATAGACCGCCTGTATGAATCCGAACGGGTGAAAAAAGTGCTGATGGATTGGGAACTTTCCTTGTGGCAATATTAAACCCTAAGCCTTAACAGGGCAATTAAAAGAATTTTATAAAACCTTAATAATGAGTAAGCCCGGTTAACCACCGGGCTTTTTTATTCGGGTAATTCAAAAACCCCGCCTTCCGGAGTCTGGGGATTGAAATAAGCTATTATAGCTTTCGCTTGTTTGGCGTTAACTATTTCAAGCAGTTCCTCTACTTTAGCCTCACGTATCTTTTTAACCGACTTAAAATACTTTAATAGCTTACCCGAAGTTGTTTTGCCTACGCCCTCTATCAAATCCAGTTCGGTAACCAGGGTGCCCTGGTCGCGTTTTTTGCGGTGGAAGGTGATGCCGAAGCGGTGGGCTTCGTCACGCAGCTGTTGTATCACCTTCAGTGTTTCCGATTTTTTGTCGAGGTACAACGGGTACTGGTCGCCGGGATAATACAATTCCTCTAACCGCTTGGCAATGCCGATAACCGTAACCTGCTTATCAATACCAAGCAGCTTTAAGCTTTTTATGGCTGATGATAGCTGGCCCTTGCCGCCGTCAATAATGATGAGCTGCGGCAGCTGGGTGCCTTCGTCCAGCATGCGGCGGTAGCGGCGTTGTACGGCTTCCTCCATGGTGGCAAAATCATTTGGGCCTTCTACCGTTTTTACATTAAAATGCCGGTAATCCTTTTTTGATGGCTTGCCGTCCCTGAACACCACAATAGCCGATACCGGGTACTTACCCTGGAAGTTGGAGTTGTCAAAACACTCGATGTGCCGGGGCAGCTGGTTCATGCGCAGGTCTTTCATCATCTGCGTTAGCAAGCGTTCGGTGCGCACCTCGGGGTTAAGTTTTTCGTACTGGTCTATTTTTTCGCGTTTAAAAAAATGTACATTTTTTTGCGACAGTTCAAGCAGTTTCTTTTTTTCGCCCAGTTTGGGTACGGTAAATTTGATGGCCGTATCATCCAGGTCAATATCAAACGGCACAATAATTTCTTTCGACTGGCTTTGGTAACGTATCCTGAATTCGGATATGGCAAGGGTAAGCAGTTCCTCGTCACTTTCATCCAGTCGTTTTTTT
>JBDSIC010000153.1:0-3662 GCA_039918195.1 Mucilaginibacter sp. | reverse complement strand
ATTTTGACCACCCGCCTATGGTTGCCCTATTCATCCGCGCAGGCGACAGTATTATACATAACGAGTTTGGCCTGCGGCTGGTTAATATTATATCAAGCACCGCGTCGCTTTACATCCTGTGGCAGATAGTCAACAAATACAATACCGATGCACTTTGGTTTATCCTGGTGGCGGGGGGTATGTTCACCCTGCATATTTATGGCTTTATTACTACGCCCGACGGCCCCCTGTTGTTTTTTACTGTGCTATTTTTTTATGTGTACCGCTTATATCTCGAAAAGAATACCTGGCAGCAGGCGGTGATGCTGGGGATAATTATTGCCTGCCTGTTATACAGTAAATACCACGCCATATTGCTTATTGGCTTTACCGTGCTGGCCAACTTTAAAATGCTTAACCGATGGTCGTTTTGGCTGATAGTAGTTATTGCGGTCGTACTGTACATACCGCACATATTATGGCAAGTGCAGCATGATTATCCCTCGCTTACCTACCACTTGGGCGACCGGTCTGAGAAAGTCTACAGGTTTGATTACACGTTTAACTATATCATTTCGCAAATAGCAGTGGCCGGGCCGCTCATCGGCTGGCTGTTGTTTTATAAAGGCGTGGCATTGCGTAGCACAGATACGTTTACCCGTGGCCTCAAGGTAAACTTTATCGGTATTATGCTATTTTTCCTGCTTACCTCGGTGCGGGGCGAGGTGCAGTCGCAGTGGACCATTATCGCGTTTCCGGCTTTGGCTATACTGGTGCTGGCCGGGTTTAGCAGAACAGGAAACCCTCCGTTATGGTTCAGGCGGCTGGCGATAGTTAATATTTGCATTATTTTAATTGTAAGGTTGCTTTTGATTGCCCAGCCCCCCTTTGTTAAAAACATACAAGCGGTAAAAAGCTTTTTTTACAACGATGAATGGGCGCATACCATCAAAAACAAGGTAGGCAACAACTGGCTGGTGATGAATGACGGCTTCCAGATGCCGGCGCGGTATTGCTTTTATAACAATACCCTTAAATGCTTCTCGTACGATTCGCGCTATTACCGTCTCACCCAATACGAGATATGGCCAATGGAAGACAGCGTGCAGGGCAAGCGTGTTTACTACCTGCTGCACAATCCAACGCCCGGTTTTGATACGATACAAACAGCTGCCGGGCCGTGGTATGGTGCCTGGATAGATGACGTGCGCACCTATCAAAAGGTAAAAATTAAAACAGAAATAAAAAGCATTGTTTCGGCGCCCGGCAAAAAGAATAGGGTGGTTTTATCTATTACTAACCCCTATAAATACGCCATCAGTTTCAGCAATACAGAATACAAGAACCGTGTAGATCTGGAGGCATGCTTTTCTGAATTAAAGAATGAAGTGCTGGTACAAACCGCCGGCGATGATTTTAACTACATCCGCATAAAAGCCGGCGAAACGGCTAACTACAGCTTTACCTTTACCGCCCCGACCAAAAAAGGCCGCTATGACCTGCTTTTTTCCCTGCATACTCAGCCCTTTAACGGCACTAAAAACAGCGGCGTTATTAGTTTTACGGTGGAATAGATACATTTGCGCATGTTTAAAAAGCTTTACTTACTTTTTTTATTATTTATACTCATCAGCGCAACGGGCATGGCGCAAACCCTCGACGTAAATTTCAATGCCTTAGGGTTTCTTGACAACAGGGAATATAAGGCCTTCATCCCCCGCTCGCGTACCTATTCAGGTACACGGCTGGCGCTTGATGTGGGTATCAATCTTGACAGCGTGAACCGCTTCGTAGTAGGTGCAAACGGTATACACGAATTTGGTGCCAAACCCTATTTTTTAAAGGTCGACCCAATTGCTTATTATAATTATACAGGTAAAAAATGGCTGTTTTATGCCGGTATGTTCCCGCGCGAAGGACTGATAAGCGATTACCCGCTTGCCTTGCTGAATGATACACTGCGTTATTATAACCCCAATGTAGAGGGCTTGCTTACCCGCTTTGCCAATGAGCATATTACCGAAACTATATGGCTGGATTGGGTGAGCCGCCAAACGCAAACCGACCGCGAGCAATTCATCTTCGGGTTTTCCGGGAAATACAAACCGGCGGTTAACGGTGTCTTTTACCTGTCGCACTACTTTATGATGCTGCATGATGCCGGAGCCGAAATAGCCGACCCAAACCATCCTTTAGGGGATAACGGTGCCGGGCAAATACGCATAGGGCTTGATCTGAGTAATAAAACGATGCTCGATTCGCTGGCATTTGAGGTTGGCGGTATGGCATCTTTTGAGCGTGAGCAACGTATATCCGGGTTTAAAACCCCCGCGGGCTTTATTGCCGCAGCGCATTTAAGCTACAAACGCTTTGCCCTGCACGATGAGTTTTACGCCGGGCAGGGGCACCATGTCATCTATGGCGATTCGTATTACCTAAAGAAGATATATAACCGCTTGGATATTATTTATACGCCCTTTTTGTTCAAGCATATTAAAGGGCAGTTTATTTTTAGTTTCCACCAGTCGCCGGCACACCTGAACGATAACCAGCAGGCGTTCCGCATAGTAGCCGACCTGGGGCGAAAAACCCTTGTCAAGTTTAAAGATTAACAACCCGATCAATTTATGAAGAGAACAACTATACTATTGTTATTAATATGTTTAACCACGGGCAAGCTTTTTGCCCAAACTACACAGCAAATGTTGTGGGGAGCATGGATACATTCTCAAAAATTATCTGACCATTGGGGCTATGCTTTTGATGCACAGTTCAGATCTGCAGATGACATCGATTACCTTAGAAATATCCTTTTACGTCCATCCGTAGCCTACTATTTTGATAAGAACCATGTGGTAAATGCGGGTTACGCTTACGTAAGCACTAATGGCCGTAACCTATCAGGCGATAAGACCTTCCGTGCCGAAAGCCGTACCTGGGAGCAATATACCTATACACACAAACTGTACGCAGGTATACCTTTATCGCACCGTTTCCGGCTGGAGCAAAGGTATATGGGCGATTCTGCCGACGGGCTAAACGATAGCTATTTCTCTCAGCGGCTGCGTTATTTTATACGCAGCGTTATCCCGTTTAAAAAGGATTCGGTATTTACAAAAGGCGTGTTTTTAGCTTTGCAGAATGAGCTATTTGTTAACATTCAAAATAAAGAAAAAGTAAATACCCACTTTTTTGACCAAAACCGGGCTTATATAGCGCTCGGCTATCGCCTGAGCAAAAAAGTGGATGTTGAAGCAGGTTACATGAACCAGTATATTAAAGGCGTTAGCAGCGGCACCACTAATAACATACTGCAGTTTGTGCTTTATACGCGCTTATAATAGTATCCACTTTATAAAAGCCGTTACTGCTTATAATATAACAACGTTTTGAGTTGTACTATATGATATTACATGGTTTCCTCTGCATCCGGGTGTTTGGGCTGCCAGATGAGGTAATAATAGGCTAAACAAAAAACGCCTGTAAAAAAGGGTATCAAGGCCAAATGTTTATAGGTAAACCAATCATGTATCACTATTCTGTCAAACCCTATAAACTCGCTTATCATCCAGTACGAGTTGGCGGCTATCCAAAAGGTAATAGCCAGGTTGTGGCATAGCTCAGATACCATTTGCCGGGTGCGGTAAGCAATAACAATAGCTACAATAAGGGTAGGGAATATC
>JBDSIC010000152.1:0-4085 GCA_039918195.1 Mucilaginibacter sp. | reverse complement strand
GGCTGGGGCGGGCCCAATTTTTGGGATGGCGGCGCGCGTATCGCTTATTCATTTTTAGCAGGGCTGCTTATCTACCGTTCCAAATTCATCATTAAAAATAAACTGGGCTTTGGCGGCCTGGCCATATTGCTGGCACTGGCTTTTGTAATGCCCTTTAATAAATGGAACTGGCTAACCGAACCGCTGGCGGTATTATTTTATTTCCCGCTGCTGATAGCGCTGGGGGCGGGGGCAACTTTGAAGCCTGCATTTAAAAAGATATGCGTGTTTGCAGGCAAAATATCATACCCCTTATATATGACACATTATGCCCTGATATGGGTATTTTTAAATTATTACAGCAAATACAAACCCGGGATGTTCAGCGTATCTTTTATTATCATAACAGGTATCATCCTGCTGGTTGGGTTTGCGTATTTGGTGATGGTTTTTTATGATATTCCCGTACGCCGCTACCTCACCAATAAAAGAAAGCAAGCTGAATAAGCTTATTTAATTACTTATCGGTACTTTTGTATTAATGAGTGAGTATTTTATCCTGTTTAAAGATTGGGTTGTTAGCCTGGGCGAAAAGCACGGGGTTGACCCGCTTATACTGGGTAGTTTGTATTTGGTAAGTAAGCTTTGCTTTTTTACCTGCCTGGGTTGGGTGGTTAAAAATTTAAGGGCTAAAAAACCGGTTCTTATGCCGCTGCTGTTTGCGTCAGCCAGCTTTAGCATGCCCTATAGTTACCTCATCATTGCCGGGCGTAATATCTCGGTATGGGTTTATGTATTTATTGCCTGTGTGTTCCTATACGGGGCCTACTCTATCTGGAAAACCATCACTACAAAGGCCATTGAACTTTCGGTAACCCCGGAAGCCGATAATAAAGAAGAGATCATTTAACGGAATTACTCGAAATCAACCGCTGATCTTGTCTATCTCTTTTGCAAGCGCTTTATCTTTTTCTGTTACCTTGTACCCTTTGGCGTGTGTCGACAGCCATATTTCTACCTTGTTCCACTCGTTTTTCCAGGTTGGGTGATGGTCGTGTTTCTCGGCCACCAAAGCTACACGCGTCATAAAAGCAAACGCTTCCGAAAAGTCTTTAAACTTAAAGGCTTTATATAATTTGTTGTCGGTTTCCTGCCACATAATATAGGTGTTTGATTTCCGTTGATTATACACTTAACAATTGCGGTTTGTTATGGTTTGATCTCCTCCGCCGGACGGCTGTACCCATTTAACCCACTTTGAGGATAAGTTACGCCATAACTTTTATATATGGCTTACGTTTAAATGTTTATAATGAAAAAGGGTTTGATCATGATCTGGCTGTTACTGCTGCTTTCTGCAACGGGTGCCTTGTTTTGGTATAACGACTGGGTGTACCAACTACCTACCCCTGTTCCGCCAAATTATAAGCAGGTAGCTTTAGGCACCCGGATCAAGCTGAACGGCATTGTGATAGAAGGTCAAAATAAGCCTGTTTTCCTGCATTTTTTTAACCCGCGCTGTCCCTGTTCTAAATTCAACATAGCTCATTTTAAAACACTTGTAAAGAAATACGGCCAGCAGGTAAATTTTGTAGTGGTGGTTGTTAGCAATGACACTTATACCGCACATGAGATACAGGATAAATTTGGCCTTGAAGTGCCCGTAATATTTAATGCTTCACTGGCCGCTTCGTGCGGTGTTTATTCAACCCCGCAAGCTGCACTGCTTGATGGCGGGCACCGTTTGTATTACCGCGGAAACTATAACAGCAGCCGATATTGTACCGATGAAAAAACCAGTTACGCTAAAATTGCGTTAAATGGGTTATTAGAAAATAATAAAAGGTTGGTTTTTAACCCGCTTGCTTTAAAGGCTTACGGCTGTAAGCTTGATAACTGTAAATATTAATTGCATATAAAAGGAGATGGATCCTCAATTAGCTATAACGCTTAACCCCGGGCAAAAACTGTTGTTTGATGTACGGGAAAAATCAGACAGGATAATGAATTTTTTCCTGGCCGGCTATTTTTTGCTCGGTTTGGTTTTTGCCACCTTTTACGATACATGGCTTATTGCACTGGGTGTAGGCAGTATTTCGCTGCTGGCTTATTATTCTGTTAAAAAAGCCTTGCCTTCGTCAGATCTGTATCAATACGTTTTAAGTGCCGTACTGGGCATTTTTATGGCGCAATATATCTACCAGATGCACGGGCTTTTCGAGATGCACTTCTTCGCCTTTATTGGCAGCGCCTTGCTTATCGCCTATCAAAACTGGAAACTACAGTTGCCGATGATGATCGTGGTATTGGTGCACCATGCTGTATTTAGCTTTTTGCAAAACACAGGCTACACCCAGGTTTATTTTACGCAGCTTGATTATTTCGAACTGTCTACCTTCGTTATTCACATTGCGCTGGCCGGTGGTATTTTTTTTATTTGCGGGTTATGGTCGTACCTGCTTAAAAAGTACCACGAGATGCAGGTATCGCAAACCTTTGAAATGGCCGAACTGCAAAAGGAAGCGCAGCTTTCGCTGGAGCGTAAAAAAAATGAGGAAGTATTAGAGATAGCAAACGCGCAGCTTCGGGCATCAAACATTGAGCTTGATAAGGCCCGCAAGGAAGCGGATAAAGCTAACCAGGCCAAGAGCATATTTTTAGCCACCATGAGCCACGAGATACGTACGCCGATGAATGGGGTAATTGGTATGGCGGCCTTATTACAGGAAACGCAATTATCTGAGGAGCAGCGCATGTTTACCGAAACAATAACTACCTGTGGCGACGCCTTGCTGAATGTAATTAATGATATACTCGATTTTTCAAAAATAGAATCGGGCAACCTGGAGCTGGAGAGTGAAGATTTTAACCTGCGCCAATGTATTGAGGATGTGCTGGACCTGTTTGGCCCTAAAGCTGCAAAACTCCAGCTCGATTTGGTATACCAGATAGATGAAAATGTGCCCCTGCAAATAGTGGGCGATTCGCTGCGGTTACGGCAGGTGCTTATCAATTTGGTAGGCAACGCCTTAAAATTTACCGAATACGGCGAGGTTTGCATCAATGTTACACAAGAAAAAAGCATGCCCGACTGCCTTGTGCAATTAAAATTTGAGGTTCGTGATACGGGGATAGGCATACCTCCCGATAAATTAGAGCGGCTATTCAAGGCTTTCTCGCAGGTAGATAACTCTACCACACGCAAGTATGGCGGTACAGGGCTGGGGCTGGCCATATCCGAAAAACTGGTACACCTGATGGGCGGCGAAATAGGTGTTGTAAGTAAACCAAACCAGGGGTCTACCTTTTCGTTTACCGTTTGTACCCAAACCGGCACCAAAATACTGGAGCCTTATGCGTACTATAGCATGGGCGAACAGGAAGGGAAACGGGTGCTGATAATAGATGATAACGCCACCAACCTGGCTATCCTGAAACGCCAGTTTGAATCGTGGAAGCTGGTGCCCGTACTCGCATCGTCGGGTGAGGAGGCACTGGCGGTATTGCTACAGGATTCGGCCATAGACCTGGTCATCACCGATATGCAGATGCCGGAAATGGACGGTATTATGCTGGCCGCTGCTATCCGCGAACGTTATCCGAACATTCCTATTATCCTGCTGAGTTCGATAGGTGAGGAATTTAAGGACGATGAGCGTAAGCTTTTTAATTCGGTAATGACGAAACCCATTAAGCAGCATATATTGAGCAAGCAGATACTTAATGCACTGCAGGCCAATAAAGCGGTACAGGCAGCGCCTGCTACGCCCAAAAAATTGTCTGTTGATTTTGCTGAAAAGCACCCGTTTACATTACTTGTGGCCGAAGATAACCTGATGAACCAGCACGTAATAGTACATATTTTGCGTAAGCTGGGTTATGAGCCAGATGTGGTAAAAAATGGGCGCGAGGCACTGGAAGCGGCAAATCAAAAAGATTATACAATGATACTGATGGACATGCAAATGCCTGTTATGGACGGCCTTGAAGCCACCGGGCTGATACGCAAAACACTGGTAGCCCAGCCGGTTATTATAGCCCTTACAGCCAATACGATGGAAGGCGACGAGCAGGTATGCCTTGATGCCGGTATGAACGACTATCTC
>JBDSIC010000151.1:0-4064 GCA_039918195.1 Mucilaginibacter sp. | reverse complement strand
CTCTCCTTCGAAGAGGATCCGATAGCTATCGGATTACGGGAGGCTAAATCAAATCCCCAGCGCTTCACAAGCCTTTTCAGCAGATAGCTTCTCCGCGTTCTTCTTGCTAAATTCTTTGCCCAGGCCAAATACTTCACCGTCTACACTGGTTTGTATGGTGAAAAGTTTGGTGCTTTCCCCTTCCTGGTTATCTACCAGGTCAAAGCTAATGTCCTTGCCATGGCGCTGGCACCATTCTATCAGCTTGCTTTTAAAGTTAGTTTCGGTTAGCTCCAGCGTATGAATATCAATGTGCGATTTGATGATGTGGTTTATCAGGAAGTTTTTAGTGAAATCGTACCCCTTATCCAAATAAACCGCGCCGATAAGCGCCTCAAAGGCATCTCCCAGTAATGAACCCTGCCGGCCCGAATTAAGTATCCGGCTGTCATATTCTATCAGCTCCTCAAAGCCAAGCTTGCGGCCCAACTGGTTAAGGTTTATCCGGCTCACAATTTTTGAGCGCAGTTCGGTTAAAAAACCTTCGTCTTTGTAAGGGTATAGTTTAAAAAGCACTTCGGCCACCACGCTGCCCAGTACGGCATCGCCTAAAAACTCCAGGCGCTCGTTACTGTTCTTCACGCCTTTCTTTACATTTTGGGCAACAGACTTATGGCGAAATGCCAAACGGTATAAAGACAAATTGCCCGGAACAAAACCGAGCAAATTCTTTAAAACTTTAACATATTTCCTGTTAGGCGAAAGGTAGAGTTTATAAAACCGGCTGATAGGCATTCAATCACTTTAATCTTCGTACCTGGTAAATATTACAGACGCGTTGTGCCCGCCAAATCCAAAACCATTGCTTTGCACTGTCCTTATCTCGCGTTTTTGTGAGGTATTGAAGGTAAAGTTTATTTTAGGATCAAAAGCCGGATCGTCAGTAAAGTGGTTAATGGTAGGAGGTATGATACCTGTTTGTAAAGCCAGTATTGATGCAATGGCTTCAACCGCGCCGGCTGCACCCAAAAGGTGCCCAGTCATTGACTTAGTTGAGCTGATGTTGATACGATAGATATCATCACCAAAAACATCAGTAATCGCTTTAATTTCCTGCGGATCGCCTATTGGGGTAGATGTTCCGTGAACATTAACATAATCTATATCTGCAGGTGTAAGGCCGGCATCTTCTAATGCTGCCCGCATTACCAGCGCAGCGCCCTTACCTTCGGGATGAGGTGCCGTCATGTGGTACGCGTCGGCACTCATGCCGCCGCCAACCATTTCGGCATAAATTTTAGCGCCGCGTGCCAAAGCATGCTGCAGTTCTTCTAAAATGATGGTACCTGCGCCTTCGCCTGCCACAAAGCCTTCGCGGTCAAGATCAAACGGACGTGAGGCCGTTGCGGGATCATCGTTGCGGGTAGACAGGGCATGCATGGCATTAAACCCGCCTATACCTGCTTCGTTAATAATAGCTTCGGACCCACCGGTAACAAACATGTTTGCTTTACCAAGGCGGATATAATTAAAGGCATCAATTAACGAATTGTTGGATGAAGCACATGCAGACACTGTTGAAAAGTTCGGTCCGCGTAAACCATATTTAATAGAGATATGGCCCGGGGCAATGTCAGCGATCATCTTAGGGATGAAGAATGGGTTAAAACGGGGTGTCCCGTCTCCCTTTGCAAAATTTACAACTTCGTCTAAAAAGGTTTTTAACCCGCCGATACCTGATCCCCATATAACTCCTATACGATTGGTATCCAGTTTTTCAAAGTCTAAACCCGCATCTTTCACCGCTTCCTCTGTCGAGTATAAAGCATATTGAACGAACGGATCCAGTTTCCGGGCATCTTTACGCCCTAAAAATGCGTCCGCGTCAAATCCTTTTAGCTCGCAGGCAAACTTTGTTTTGAAATGCGTGGTATCAAAACTCTTAATTAAGGCAGCGCCGCTCACTCCTTTTGTCAACGAATCCCAATATTCAGGAACGGTATTGCCAATAGGAGTAAGTGCTCCAAGCCCGGTTACTACTACTCTTTTAAACTCCATTTATAAAGTTGGGAGTTTTATTTAACGTTCTTTTCCAGGTAAGCAACAGCCTGACCTACAGTACCGATAGTTTCTGCCTGATCGTCAGGAATAGCTACGTTAAATTCTTTTTCAAACTCCATGATCAGTTCTACTGTATCTAAAGAGTCTGCACCAAGGTCATTGGTAAAGCTGGCTTCGGGTGTAACTTCACTTTCGTCAACACCTAATTTTTCTACGATAATAGCTTTTACTCTTGAAGCGATATCAGACATAGTCTTTTAATTTAATGATTAATAATTTTTGTGATGCAAAGAAAAATAAATTCTGTTAAATATCAAATGTAAATCTTTTGCATAATTATAAGTAACAAAATTTTATTGCAAGAGTTTCAATTTGTAATTTTACCGGCGTAAAAATAGTGTTTTTTGAATAGGAAATTTTTAAAGTTTGAGATAGACCTTGATTTTGTGCTCATCGCAGTTACAACATCACTAAAAGATTACCGCATTTGTTACCTTGTAAATAAGTATCTCAACTTCAATTTTACAAAAAATCCCGACCTGGAGATAGATATAACCCCGGGCGAAGGCCCCGTTTTTTTTTCATTGTACTATGATAACTGGGAAGCCGGCGAAACCGATTTTTATTTTATAGCCAATAAAGGCTCGGATGGGTACCTGGTACCCGAGATGCGTAAAACCGACTATTTTTTAATGATAAAAAATTATATAGACGATGAGGAACTGGATAAGCTTGTTTTTTCGCTAAATAAGATACCCGAAATAGTGGCCGCTGTAAAGATTGACCCAAAAAAGCTGAAATCCCGTGAAAATCTCCTATTTTAGCGCCGCATTTTAAGGTGTGAATATTACACACTGCATATCAAACCAACTAGTATGAAATTATATTACAACCGAACTAAAATTGTTGCTACGATGGGCCCCGCATCAGCACAAAAAGACGTTTTGCTATCGATGATAAAGGCCGGGGTAAATGTTTGCCGCCTTAATTTTTCGCACGGCAAAACCTCCGACCATAAAAAAACCATTGAAACCATACGTGAAATTAATGAGCAATACAAAACCAATATTGCTATACTGGCTGATTTACAAGGCCCCAAGATACGTATAGGCCTTGTTAAAGATGGTGGCATACACTTAGTTAACGGCACTAAGATCAACATTACTACCGAAGAGTGTATCGGCGATGACAACCGCATATATATAACCTACGCAACTTTTCCGCAGGATGTAAAACCCGATGAAATTATTTTGCTTGATGATGGCAAGATACAGATGCGGGTTATTGAAACCAACCGGAAAGATACCGTAGTATGCGAAGTATTGCACGGCGGTATATTAACATCGCGTAAAGGTGTTAACCTGCCAAACACCAAGGTATCTATCCCCAGCTTAACTGAAGAGGATCTGGATAACCTGCATTTTGCATTGGATAATGATGTAGAATGGATAGGCCTTTCGTTTGTGCGTGATGCACCGGACATTGTTGAATTGAAACGTGTTATCAATTCGCGCGGCAGTTCAGCACGGGTAATTGCCAAAATTGAAAAACCCGAGGCTATTGATAATATTGATGCTATTATAGAGGTTACAGATGGCGTAATGGTTGCCCGTGGCGACCTTGGCGTTGAAATGCCGCTTGAGCAGGTGCCTTTACTGCAAAAAATGATAGCCCGTAAATGCCGTGCCGCCTCAAAACCGGTAATTGTAGCTACGCAAATGCTTGAATCGATGATCACTACGCCGCGCCCTACGCGTGCCGAAGTGAACGACGTAGCCAACTCGGTACTTGACGGTGCCGACGCGGTGATGCTTAGCGGCGAAACATCAGTTGGCGAATTCCCGCTGATAGTTATTGAGACCATGGCAAAAATTGTGCGTAACGTAGAAGAATTTGGTTACCCCTTTAATACCACCTCAAAACAGGATAACCTGGATACTTCATCGCCTAACTACTTAAGCGACGCAGTTTGCGGTTCTGCTGTGTATTTAGCGGAGCATACCAACGCCGTAGGTATAGTAGCC
>JBDSIC010000150.1:0-2853 GCA_039918195.1 Mucilaginibacter sp. | reverse complement strand
ACCTAAATCCTCTCCAAAGGAGAGGATTTAAAAAGAAAGCACCTCCATTTTAGAAAGTGCTTTTTGTGTTTTAAAGTCTCCCCCTTTGGGGGAGATTTAGAGGGGGCTAATGTTATAAGCTATTTATCCAACTCACCAGGTCTTCGCGGGCTTTGCCTGTTTTTTGCTGCAGGCGGCCCAACAATTCATCGTCTTTACCTTCTTCGTGTTTCAGGTCATCGTCGGTTAGATCACCGTAGGCTTGTTTAATCTTTCCTTTCAGCTCGTTCCAGCTGCCTTTCATTTCTAATTTGTCCATGATGTTTTTTATTTAGATGTATGGAACATAACGTTTGGGAAAGCTTTTGGTTTGGGCGCGGGAGTGGGTAAAACGGGTCGGCATTAAACAAAAAAGAGGCAGAAAAAACTCCTGCCTCTTAATTCTTAACTCTTAACTCTTGATTCTAAAACCTACAAGGCTCCCGCCTTTATCTCATCAACCACAGCCGGGTCAAGCAAAGTAGAGGTATCGCCTAAGTTTGCGGTATCTCCTTCGGCTATCTTTCTTAATATGCGGCGCATGATCTTGCCCGAACGTGTTTTGGGCAGGCCTGTTACAAACTGAATTTTATCTGGTTTGGCAATAGCGCCTATAATTCGCGCTACGGTCATCATAATATCCTTACGGGCAAGCTCGCTGTCGCCGTGCTGGTTGGGGCATACCACGTAAGCGTATACACCCTGTCCCTTAATATCGTGCGGGTATCCCACTACGGCCGATTCAACTACACTGCTGTGCATATTGATGGCATTTTCAACCTCGGCGGTACCTATGCGGTGACCTGATACATTCAGCACATCATCTACACGGCCGGTAATACGGTAGTAACCATCTTCGTCGCGCAGGCAGCCATCGCCTGTAAAATATAAGTTTTCGTAGGTGGCAAAGTAAGTTGTGCGGCAGCGCTCGTGGTCGCCATAAGTAGTGCGCAGCATACCCGGCCACGGGAATTTGATACAAAGGTTACCGCTTACGCCGTTGCCTTCTATCTCTTTACCATTCTCGTCAACCAAAATTGCCTGTATGCCCGGCAGTGGCAAAGTGGCATAGCCCGGCTTGGTCGGTGTAATCCCTGCTATCGGCGATATCATCATACCCCCGGTTTCAGTTTGCCACCAGGTATCAACAATAGGGCAGTTGCCGTGGCCTATCTTTTCATCAAACCAATGCCATGCTTCCTCGTTAATAGGTTCGCCAACCGAGCCTAATTTGGTAAGCGAGCTTAGGTCCTTACCTTCTACCATCGCATCGCCAAAGCTCATGAGCGAGCGTATGGCCGTTGGCGCAGTATATAAAATATTTACTTTATGTTTTTCAACTATCTCCCAAAAACGACCGGCATCCGGGTAAGTAGGTACGCCCTCAAACATCAGCGCGGTAGCACCTTGTGATAAGGGACCGTAGGCAATATACGAGTGACCGGTTATCCAGCCGATATCAGCAGTACAGAAGTAAACTTCGCCACGGTTGTACTGGAATACGTTGGCAAAGGTGTAGCCTGTGTAAACCATATAGCCGCCGCAGGTATGTACCACACCTTTTGGTTTGCCGGTTGAGCCTGACGTGTACAGGATGAACAGCATATCTTCCGCGTCCATTTCCTCCGCCGGGCAGTCAGGGTTGCCTTGTGTTTCTACTTTCTTGATCTCATCTTCCCACCATACATCGCGGCCCTTTATCATAGATACCGGTGTACGGCTGCGGGTAACCACTATCACTTTCTCAACCGAGCGGCACTGTACCAGCGCATCATCTATCACATTTTTTAACGGGATATCTTTATTCCCCCTGAACCCGCCATCGGCAGTAATAACGATGTTGCAGGCAGCATCGTTTATCCTGTCGGCAATAGATTGCGCCGAAAAGCCACCAAATACAACCGAGTGTATGGCACCGATACGCGCGCAAGCCAGCACGGCAATGGCCAGTTCGGGTATCATCGGCATATAGATACATATCCTGTCGCCCTTTTTAGCACCATTGTTTTTTAGTGCGTTGGCAAACTGGCAAACCTTATCGTGCAGTTGCTTATAGGTAATTACGCGGTGATGCTCGTTCGGGTCGTTTGGTTCCCATATAATAGCTGGTACATCACCATGTTTTTCAAGGTGGCGGTCAAGGCAGTTCTCGGTGATATTTAATTTAGCGCCGGCGAACCACTTAATGCTGGGCTCTTTAAAATTCCATTCTAAAACCTTATCCCATTTCTTCTTCCACACAAAGTTTTCGGCTATATCGGCCCAAAACTGTTCTGGTTGTTCAACACTTTTTTTGTACGCTTGTTGGTATTCGTCAAAAGATGTGATTTTCATCTACTTTAATTATTGGTTAGTTGGTAGCTATTTTACTGACTTTTATAGTTATTGCGCGGTGAAAATACAATTTTCAGAAATGCTTTTAGCTTGATTATAAAGATTTTTAAATTTTTTTGAGTGGGGTATTGTCTAATTAACTTAAATTTCTGATATTTGCACTCCTCTTTAAAAAACAGGGGATGTACTAAATACAATTGTCATGTCAAGAATTTGTGATCTAACAGGTAAAGGATACATGAACGGTAATAGCGTTTCAAACTCAAATGCTAAAACCAAACGTAAATTTTATCCTAATTTAAAACTGAAGAAGTTTTATATCCCTGAAGAGGATAAATGGATAACCTTAAAGGTTTCTACATCAGCTGTTAAAACTATCAGCAAGAACGGTATAACTGCTTGTATCAATAAGTTTGTTAAAAAAGGATACATTTAATAGTCGGTTAATTGGTTTATTAAGTTGATTAAGTGAGTAGTTGCTTATCATCTAAACACAACTGA
>JBDSIC010000149.1:0-13607 GCA_039918195.1 Mucilaginibacter sp. | reverse complement strand
TGCCAGCAGGTCGTCATGTATCAATACATGGCTGCCGGGCTCAAAAGCATCGGTATGTATCTCCAGGGTGGCGGTGCCATACTCTAAATCGTATACCTTTTGCTTTACGGTATGCGGCAACTTACCGGCCTTGCGTATAGGCACAAAGGGTACGCCCAGTTTACCTGCCAGTGTTACGCCAAATAAAAAGCCACGGCTTTCAATACCTGCCACAGCATCCACAGGTGTACCTTTTAATTGCGCTATAAAAGCGTCAACAATGCCTTCGCAAAGTTTATGGTCCTTTAATATAGGAGTGATGTCCTTAAACAGGATTCCCTTTTTCGGAAAGTCTGGTATATCACGTATAGCCGCTTTAATTTGTTGCTCTATCATTTGAAAACGATGTAAGGTTTTATTTTATTAATTGTTATTTCATCAAGTATGGCAATGTCAAGCATATCTTTTGCCGAGGTATAATCGCCATGTTGCATACGGTATTGAATAATAGCATTCTTTTGCTTGTAGGTAAGATAGTATAAATGCTTCAGTTCGTCAATATCTGCCGTATTAACATTGATCTTTTTTAGCCGGGCGGCATCAACTGTTACCTGCTCTGAAATTTCAGCATATTTTTCCGCATCCAGCCCGTATACTTCTTTTAGTTGTTGTTTGCTGGCATACCCGCCCAATAATGCGCGGTATTTAATAATACGCTTTGCAAAGGAGGGGCCTATACCGTATACCGTAGTTAATATTGCCGAATCGGCCCCATTCAACTCCACCGGAATTATAAGCCTGGCTTTTTTAGTGAACGCTGTGTAACCGGAGACCGCCGCTTTAGTGCTATTGTATTTAAATGTGCTTTTACCCGCACCACGGGTTAGTATTGCCACAGCGTCGTCAATAGCCTTCGCATTTATTGTCGTATCTTTACGCAACCTTTGATTAACGTATGGCGCCGCCAATATCAGCGCCACCAGTATAATGAGTATAACTGAGCCATTCCACTCTTTTTTAGTAATGGATAAGTAAGTTTTTAGATAGGATACCATCTATATTGGTTAAGCAGGCGTTAAATTAAATAAAAATTTGAGATATTTATTTTTGAGTTTACCCCTATTTGTGCCCCAATAAATGAAAGTAATAACCACCGAAGAATTTGCTAAAGCAACCAAACTAGATAGGCTAAAATTGCCCGGTCTTGCAGCGCTGCTGATGGAGCTGATGAAGATAAACCAGGTAAATGAATTATTTGCGCAGGCACAGCCCAACGAAGGCCCGGCCTTTGTAGATGCTATTTTGAAAGGCTGCGGGGTTACTATTGAGTGCGACGAGGAGGATCTGAAAAATATACCGGCGAGCGGAGGCTTTATCGCGATAGCCAACCACCCTTACGGCGGTATAGAGGGCATGGTGCTGTTAAAGATATTATGCACCGTACGGCCCGATGCTAAAATAATGGCCAACTTCCTGCTCAAAAAGATACCTAACCTAAGTGATTTTTTTATAGCGGTTAATCCTTTTGAAAACATCGACCATTCATCAAGCATCAGCGGGTTAAAAAACACGCTGGAACTTTTAGGCAACGGCACGCCGATAGGTATATTCCCTGCCGGGGAGGTATCAACCTTCAAGCTGGACAAACAAGAAGTTACTGACCGGCTATGGCATCCCGTAGTAGGCAAAATAATCGCGAAGGCAAAGGTGCCCGTGGTACCTATTTATTTTCATGGCAACAACGGCCTGCTGTTTAACATACTCAGCCTGATACACCCTGCCCTGCGCACGGCTAAATTACCGTCGGAGCTGTTTAATAAGCAAGGCGAAACCATAAAACTGCGTATTGGGAAGCCTATTCAATTTAATGATATACCTGATAATAACAACGCAACCAAGCTGCTTGGTTTTTTACGGGCGAAAACTTACGCTTTAGGTGCGGGCCTGGCCGAAGAAAAAAAGCTGTTTAGTCCCGGCAATCTTTTTAAAATAAAAAAAACGCCCGAGGCTATAGTAACCGAAACAGGCACGGATGTTCTGGAAAAAGAGATCATTTCGTTACGTGACGATTACAGGGTATGGGTTGAGAATAATTACGAAGTTTTTGTGGTGCCCCCATCAAAAATACCCTACATTATACGCGAAATAGGACGTTTACGCGAGATCACCTTTAGGGAAGTTGGCGAGGGGACTAATAAAAAGACCGATCTTGACGAATACGATATCTACTACCACCATCTTTTTATATGGGATACCGAAGCTAAACTTATAGTAGGCGCTTACCGTATCGGTTTAGGCGACGAGATTTTTTACAGCATGGGCAAAAACGGCTTTTATGTAGCCGAGCTATTTAAAATCAAATCGCAGCTTACCCCGGTGCTTAAAAAGAGCCTTGAGCTTGGCCGCTCGTTCATTCGCAAGGAATACCAGCAAAGGCCGCTACCGCTTTTTTTACTTTGGAAGGGGATATTTAAGTTTTTAATTGATAACCCGCGGTACCGTTATTTAATTGGGCCGGTGAGTATCAGTAATTCTTTTTCTACCCTGTCAAAATCGCTGATAGTAGACTACATCAACCGCAATCACTTCGACCACGAACTGGCACAATTTGTAAAACCCCGCAAAAAATTCAAAGTTGATTTTTCGGGCTTTGATACTGATGTATTGAAGGGCGGCGAGGATAATTTTAAAATATTGGATAGCATTATATCAGATATAGAAATACACCACATGAAGGTGCCGGTTTTATTAAGGCATTATATTATGCTGAACGCTAAGATCATCTGCTTTAACATCGACCCCAAATTTGCCGATTCGCTGGACGGTTTCCTTGTGCTTGACCTGGAAAAAGTTCCGCAGGATATGATGGATAAGTTATCCAAGAATATGTAAACGATTGGTGGTTGACTAAAATATAAACAGAGAAAGCCCCCGAAAATTTCGGGGGCTTTCTCTGTTTATTTAACTTATTGATCTCTTGTTATTAGTTTACAGTACCCGGTGTAGTGTAAGTTAATACCTGTGGGTTATAGTTAGCCCAACCTGCGCTCCAATCTTCTGATCCAAAAGCGCCTTTGTAAGCTACTTTCTCAAAAAATTCACCACTTACTTTTGCGTTAGTGAATATGGCTCCTGTTGCAGCGGCCGAGCCTGCTTTAACAGTAAAGTTAGGTGTACCCGGGTTAGCATATTCAGCTGCGTATTTAAATGGATCAGCAATTACTGCATCTGCGTATGAAAGTGCATCAAATGCGTTATCAGCACGCAATTTTGTTTCAAAATCTGCTTTGTTCTCGCCTTTAACCTCGTTGCTCTTTTTATTGCTACCATATATTAGGTTGTCAGCAAATACTATACGGCCTTCGGCAAAGTTTATTGATGTAGCTTTAGGGGTAACCACTTTTGAATCATCAATGTAAACACCTTCAACAAATCCTGCAAAAACTGAATTAAATACGCTTAAAGCTGAGTTACGGCGAATTTGAGCGGCATGCTGGTAGTTAGCATTGATATTAGGTGCATCTAATTTTGAAATAGGGCCTAATAAGGTCATATTTGAAAATACTGCCGAAGTTTGAGGACCATCATTGCTACCGGTACCATCGTTATCTGATTCAAAAGCATTTGAGCCTGAAATATCAGCAATAGTTGGATAACGCTGGCACACACCAAACTGGATTTTACCTGCGAAACCGAAATCAGTATCAAAATCATCATCGGTTGAACCAATAGCTATTAAGTGTTTAGCGTTTACCGTACCACCAAACCATTCAAAACCATCATCACCAGAGCGAAATACTTGTACATAGTCAATAGTAGTACCCGCGCCAACACCACCTAATGTAACACCGTTTATTTCGTTATCAGGTGAAAAAGCAATACCTGCATACTCTACACGCACATATTTTAATGTACCTGAGTTATCGTTAGCATCAGTACCACCATATTGAATATATTTTTCCGGATCACCTTTAGGGTCTAAACCACCTTCAATTTTTACACCTTCGGCTTTGTTAACCGGGGCTTTTCCTAAAAGGATAAGACCACCCCAGTCACCGGCCTGGCGTGTACCTGCGGTAAAGTTCGAGGTAAATACAACTGGCTTTGTACTGGTACCGATTGCTGATATTTTTGCACCCCTGGTTATAATCAAAGTACCTTTGGTTACTTTATCGCCTTTTACAATAGTACCTGCCTCAATTGTTAAAGTAGCTCCGTTAGTTACATAAACAAATCCTTTAAGCAAATATATTTTGTCTGCCTTCCAGGTTGTGCTTGTTGCAACATCGCCCGTAATCTCAACTACGTTGCTTTTTGTAGTATCGGTTGGTGTTATAATCGGGTCAACCGTGCCCTCTCTTTTGCTACAGGCACTAATAAGTATACTTGCTGATAATGCCAATAATAATAGTTGTTTTTTCATTTTAAATATCTCTTTTATTTTTTTGTAAAGAAACTCGTTAGATGTTAAGTGTGCATTAAGCAAGGTTTAACAATGCATTATTATATTGTTATTAGAATGTGTAGTTAAAGCTTAATGATAATGTTGAACCTACAGTATACCTCTTGAATGTCCTATCACCGTTCTCATCAGTCAGGTTATATTTCTTATTCAGGTCATTATCATAATAAAAATTATTTCTTTGATTAAAAATATCGCTTGCCGCCAGTTTTATCTCGCCTTTGCTCTTCAGAACTTTGTAACCGAGTTGCAGGTCCAGCACATCCCGTGGATTTTCATATACGCTACGAAGTTTTGAGCCGCCGGCATAAAATATCCTGCGTCCAAGGCGGTTATACAATACGTTGATAGAAAGTTTATTACCTGCTGCCATATGCTGTATGCCGGCATTTATAACATAAGGCGACTGCCCTACCATTGGCCTGGTCTTTTCAAGCGGGGCGCCTAAATCAGGGTTTTTAACTTCTGATTTGGTTATTGCTAAGTTGGCATAAACCGTAGTATTTTTATAAAAACCGGCATCGCTTACAAAATCAAGCGTTTTACGGGCTTCCATTTCAAAGCCGTATACAAAAGCATCCCTGTTAAAATAAGAGATAGTAGTAGATGAGTTAGTATCATCAATGAACGGCTCAATGGCATTTTGGAATTTTTTATAAAATGCTGAGAAAGATACTATCTCTCCTGCCGAAGGATAAAACTCATAACGCAGATCCACATTGTCTATTAAGGTACGCTGCAAGGTTTCTTCGCCAATTATTGAAGCTAGTATTTCATAATCGTAATATGAGAATGGAGCAAGCTCTCTAAATTCCGGGCGTGTAACTGTACGATAATATGATGCTCTTAAGTTGGCCTTCGCTGTCAAATTGTAAGTAAGATTTAAAGAGGGTAAGAAATCGGTATTATTTAATTTTATAGGCGTAGTTGCCAGCGGGTCTTTGGTTTTCAAGTCCAGGTCAAATTTCTCTACCCTCAAACCATATACCGCCCTTAATTTTTCCGATATCTTATTGTCTAACATTAAATAACCAGAATTGGTTAGGCTATTCGCAGTGTACCTATCGTTAAAGTTAGGTATTTCCTCCAGGTTATATAAACCGGCATTGATAGCATTCCGGCCAAATAAGGTTTCAATTGGGCGTAATTTTATTGGGTCAGATTTATCGGGGTCCCTTGTATCAAGTGTAAGGCCTATAAAACGTGCATCAAACCGGCGGTCGCGGTATTGTGATGACACACCTGCCTTAAAGTTACTTGTCTGGTTAAAAATCTTAACCGGCATTTTAAAGTCAAGTTTGCCAGCATATATATCCTCTTTTAGATAAGAGAAAAGCCGTGTATTCTCTTTACCTATATTGGTAATACTCGCTACATAATCATCACCAACGCTCTGTTGAATGTAATTTACTTTTCTTTGATCAGGCTGATCATTTATGATATTACTGTAACCAATGTTCCAGTTTATTTTTGCACTTTTTGAACCCACCTTGTGTTCACCCTCTAATGTTGATTTGAAAAGGGTTTTTTGCAAAAGGTCAAATGCATAAAATTTATTGTCATTAGCAGTAGTAGATAAGTTTCTGCCGGTACGATAGGTAAAAATATCGTCGAGCGTACGGTTGTATAGGTTTTTGAAAGTTATTTTAGTTCCGCCAAAACTGTAGCCAAAATTAGCAAGGGCACCTATGTTTGTAGAAAACTTGTACTGATCATCCTTAAAATTATAAACGTCATAATCCCTTATGATATCAGGAATGCTGGTTTCGGCATTTCTATAGGTTAAGGCTATTGTTGTACCAAAGCGGTTCTTGTTCTCGCCTATTTCTTTCACGTTGCCTATTGTAAACTGGTAGCTTTGTCCTAAAAAGGCATTTTTGTTATAAACATTGAAGTTATTATTCAATGAATTTATTGCCTGTATATTTTGCGCCGGTGTTAGCTGGCGTAAAGTTATTTGCTCCGTTGTAGGGAAATTTGGCAACAATTTCCTTGCTCCGCCATCAAAACCAAAATAATCGCTCGGGTTACGATAGCCGCTTTGAAAATTCTTAAATGTGCTTTGGGTGTTGTAACTATAACCGGCACCAAATGATATAAAATTCTGATCAGGTATATCTTTAGTAAATATTTGTACTGTACCACCGGCAAAATCGCCGGGCAGGTCTGGCGTGGCTGTTTTTACAATAGTTATGTTATCAATCAGATTTGAGGGAATAATATCAAATGAGAAAGCCTTCCTGTTAGGCTCGGTGCTTGGCAATGGTGTGCCGTCTAAAAGCGCATTATTATACCTGTCACTTAAGCCCCTTACAATCACAAACTTGTTGTCCTGTATGGTTGTACCACTTACTCTTTTTAATACATCACTGGTAGTTCTGTCGGGCGATCTCCTGATTATTTCTGAAGATATACCGTCAGATATAGATACGCTGTTCTTTTGAACTGCATATAGTGACGCTACTGATGCCTGCCTGTACGTGGCTTTTATAACAACTTCACCTAAAGATTGTGAAGAGCTTTCTGATAATACAACATCCAGGTTGGTTACATCGCCGGCTTTAACAACAACGTCTGATATTGATTTTGTTTGGTAGCCTATATATTTAATGCTTACCACATATTTACCGGGCGCAATGCCGCTTAACGAGTACTGGCCATCTACATTGGTAGCAGCACCTTTGCTGGTGCCCTCTATCATAACTGTAGCGCCAATTAAAGTCTCGCTGGTTTTCTGGTCAATGATCTTCCCGGCAATTTTACCGGTTGATTGTGCAAATAAATTACCTGAAAAGGTAACTGTTAGTAATGCGAATAATATTGATAATAGTTTTTTCACTTGATCTTATTTTAAATCAATGCAAAACTATTAACCCAATATTAGCTGAATGTTATATGTACATTACCTTACTCTTGTGATAATGTTAATACTATGTTAACACCCTTAAAACTTAATGGAGAATTTATTAAGTGCCAGGTGCCATAAATAAATGGGGGCAATAAGTATGTGGCTTAGTTTAACCTCCACACCGGGATTTTTCTTTTCGGCTGCATAGCCGATAAGCATACCTGCAAGTCCTATGACAGTGAATACCAGGCAAACTTGCCACAAGGCACCGCCGGCATTCTCCTGCCAAACCAGCAGCTGGCTTATTATCAAACTGTAAAAGAAGAAGGTGAACAATATAAAATACGACAGTACAGGTGAAAGCCTGTAATACATAAATACGCAAACCGCCATCAGGAACGAGGCGAAGTTAAGATGATCGGCGTACTTGCCTAGAAAAGTGATCTTCGGAAACGGGATAGCCCAAAGCAAGCCATATATGCCAAGTAAAAACAGGGGCACAAAAATAATTTGCAAAAGCTTATTGGTAGAATTTTGGTGGTAGGCGGCATACCGGGCAAAAAGCTTGTCTACCTCCCGCTGTGGTTTTGGAGCAGGACGCTTTGGTTGTCCGGATGTTTTTTGTTTAGCCATTTTATAAAAGCCCCCTCATAACTGAGGGGGCCATAAAAAATTATTTCGCGAATGCTACAGAACGGGTTTCCCTGATAACGGTAACCTTTATTTGTCCCGGGTAGGTCATTTCGGTTTGTATACGGTTTGATATATCTGCAGCAAGCACTTCTGATTGCGCGTCGCTTATTTTTTCGCTTTCAACTACTACGCGCAACTCGCGGCCGGCTTGTATCGCAAACGTTTTTTCGACACCGGGGTATGACAGGGCCAGTTCTTCCAGTTCTTTTAAACGTTTGATATAGCTTTCAACCACCTCGCGGCGTGCGCCGGGACGTGCGCCTGATATAGCATCACAAACCTGTATTATCGGCGAGAGCATCGAGGTCATTTCTACCTCGTCGTGGTGGGCGCCAATGGCGTTACATACTTCAGGATGTTCTTTATACTTTTCAGCTAACTGCATACCCAATATAGCGTGCGGCAGTTCCGGGTTATCATCAGGCACCTTGCCAATATCGTGCAGCAAGCCTGCGCGTTTGGCCAGTTTTACATTAAGTCCCAACTCTGCGGCCATTGTGGCGCAGAAGTTAGCAACCTCGCGCGAGTGCTGTAACAGGTTTTGCCCGTACGATGAGCGGTAGCGCATACGGCCAACCATACGTATCAGTTCGGGGTGCAAGCCGTTTATACCTAAATCGATAACGGTACGCTCGCCTATTTCAACTATCTCTTCTTCAATCTGTTTTTTGGTTTTGGCAACCACCTCTTCAATACGGGCAGGGTGTATACGGCCATCGGTTACCAAACGGTGCATTGCTAAACGGGCAATCTCGCGCCTAACCGGGTCAAAACCCGACAGGATGATCGCCTCAGGGGTATCATCCACAATGATCTCGATACCGGTAGCTGCTTCCAGCGCGCGGATATTCCTGCCCTCGCGACCGATGATGCGGCCCTTTATCTCGTCGTTCTCTATATTAAATATAGAAACCGTATTCTCAATAGCTGATTCGGTAGCGGTACGCTGTATGGTTTGAATAACTATCTTCTTAGCTTCTTTAGTGGCGGTAAGTTTGGCTTCGTCAACAATATCCTTTATCTGTGCCATCGCCTTGCTGCGGGCTTCTTCCTTCAGGTTTTCTATCAGCTGATTACGGGCATCCTCGGCAGATAAGCCTGCTATGGTTTCCAGTTGCCTAACGTGTTCGTTTTTAAGGGAGTCGATATCTTCCTGTTTTTTAACGGCTATCTCTGTTTGCCTTTCCAGGTTTTTGCGCACGTTATCAAGTTCGCTTTCCTTACGGGTAAGGTGCTCCAGCTTCTGGTTATACGATTGCTCTTTTTGCTTAACCCCGTTCTCACGCTGGTTTACCTCGTTATTTTTTTGGTTGATGCTTTGCTCATGCTCGGCTTTCAATTGTAAAAAACGTTCTTTAGCTTCAAGCAGCTTGTTCTTTTTCAGTATCTCGGCATCGTTCTCAGCCTCTTTTAATATTTTTTTTACTTTGTTTTGTGCCGATACTTCCTGGTCTTTAAACAGTTTCCTTAGCAGGAAACGTCCAATCACAATTCCAATTATGGCGCCTATCAGCAACCCGATAATAGTATATAAAAAATCCATCTTTTAAGTTTATAAAATAAAAAAACCGCAACTAAATCGCAAGTATCATGTATTGAAAAACCTCTCATCAGAATTGGGACCCCGGCCGTCGTTAAATACACGAAGTAACGTATGCCTTTTTCTTAGTCCGCTGATATTGAAGCGTTAAGTTTTTAATAGTGAAACTCAAGATTTAACCACGGTTATCTCTTAAATATTGCTCGTTATATGCAAAGAACGTTATTACTGTTTTGAGAAAAATTCAGACAGCATATGATCAAGCTGATAAACCTTTTCAGTCACTTCGGTATCCTCCACCGTGACCTTCTTCTCTGCCTTTAATGTTGATGTGGCATAATGCAACACGCACATTGAAAGCAGGTCCTGCTTATCTCTAACCGCGTAATTTTCCTGGTATTCCTTTATACGGTCATTAATCAGTTTGGCTGCCCTTCGTATTATTTCCTCTTCTTCCATGTTTACCTTTAAGGGGTACACACGATCAGCAATATTTATTTTTATCGAGATTTCTCCCATTTGAGCTGTTCACTTTTTTGTCTTACTTTTTCAGTAATACAATACACTTGTCAATTTCCTGCACAAAGTCGTTAATTTTTTGCTTAATGTCAAGGCTTTTTTCATTTGTTTCTGAAAACGACTTAGCGGTTTTCAATACACGAAGCTTTTCCTCCAATTCAAGGGTCTTGTTTTTACTCGCGTTTAAAGCCGCTGTAAGCGATTGGTTTTCCAGCCGCATCAGGTCGTTCTCTTCCTGCAAAGCAGCACAAAGCTCTATCAACCTTTCGGCTTTATCAATTACCTGGCTTAACTGGTTTGCTACCTGTGACATTTTTATTTGTTGATTTATTGAATGAGTGATTGAGTGATTATCCAATCACCCGCTCCCAAACTCATTAATCATTTTAGTATTTACTGTTTATTGATTCAACAAAGCTATAATCACTCATTCACCAACTCACTCATTCACTAACTATTTCCTTATTTCCGCCCCGACTTCCTTGCCTAAGTTAAAAATTAATTTTTGCATTATCGCATCTATAGCTTTATCAACAAGTGTTTTTTCGGCATCCTGTAAAATAAAACTTATGGCGTATGATTTTTTTCCTGACGGCAATTTATCGCCTTCGTATACATCAAATACGGCTACCTCTTTCAATAGCTTGCGCTCTGTTTTATAGGCTACTTGTTTTACCTGCTCAAAGGTAACCGCTTTATCTATCAGCATACTCAGGTCGCGCCTAACGGCCGGAAATTTAGATACTTCCTGGTACACAATTTTATTTTTGCGGGCCAGCTGCAGTATCATGTCGAAATTGAAGTCGGCATAAAAAACAACCTTGTCAACATCAACCTTCTTCAACGCTGTTTTAGCTACTTCGCCAAACTTTACCAACACTTTATTACCGCAAGTATATTGCAGACCATAGGCTAATTCGGGGTCTTCGACATCGCTAATTTTAATATCCTTTATACTTAGCCTTTCCGTCAACCCATCAACTATAGCTTTGATTTTGTCAAATGAAGCAGTTTTAATATTACCAATATGTGCAAGAGCAAAATTTAGTGCGTTCCTTGTAGTTTGGGTAGATTCGATGATTTTCTCAAGCGATGGACTATTTTCATCTAAACTATCAGCTACTTCCTTTATTGTTTTATTTAAACTATCAATATAAGGAATTAGATAATTAGGACGGTCATTCCAGTTTTCCGGCGCTACTCGCCCTGTAATAAATATGGCGAAACGCTGGGTTTCGTTATACTTATCTTCTACTATGCTATACACTTTACCAAACTCGTATAATTTAAGGTCGGTGCTTTTGCGGTTCTGGTTGTAGGCTATCGCCTCCAGGCCCGAGAACAACAGGCTTTGGCGCATCACATCCAGGTCGCTGCTTAAAGGGTTTAGTATCTTAACCGCTTTATCCGGGTCGCTTGAATAAGAAAGTTTTGTTAACGAGTTCGACAGTATCTCGTTAAAGCCGTTAGCCGTTAACAGGTCCGACAGCATGTTTTGCACCGTGTCCCGCTCGGGGCGCTGCGAGGTATTTAACGAAGCCCGTATCTGTGTTGGTATGTGAATATTGTTATAGCCGTAAATACGCAATACCTCCTCTATCACATCCACATCGCGGGTAACATCCACGCGGTATGGCGGCACTTTTAGCGATAAGCCATCGGCAGTTTCGTTTACCACTTCAATACCCAAAGCTTTAACAATCGCCTTTATTTCTTCGTGGGGTATATCCTGGCCTATCAGGCGGATGGTATTGGCGTACGATAACTCTACCTCGAAAGGCGTTACCGGCGCCGGGTAAAGGTCTATTATATCAGATGCGATAACACCGCCGGCAACTTCCTGTATCAGCAAAGCGGCACGCTTAAGCGCGTAAACAGTCGCATTCGGATCAGTACCACGCTCAAACCGGAAAGAAGAATCGGTTTTCAACCCATGCCTTTTGGCGGTTTTACGCACCGATACTGCGTTGAAGTAAGCGCTCTCTAAAAATATTTTTGTAGTTGATGCCGTAACGCCCGAATCTATCCCGCCAAATACGCCGGCTATACACATCGCCTCATCAGCATTGCATATCATCAGGTCATCGGCAGATAGCTTGCGCTCTACGTCATCAAGGGTTTTAAACAAGGTGCCTTCGGCTACAGTTTTTACAATTACTTTATTGCCCTTTATTTTATCTGCATCAAAGGCGTGCAACGGCTGACCAAGGTCATGCAGCACAAAGTTGGTTACGTCAACAATGTTGTTGATAGAACGCACCCCTATGACTGCCAGTTTTTCCTTCAGCCATTCAGGCGAATCTTTTACCGCTATCCCGTTGATAACAACGCCGCTATATCGCGGTGCCGCTTCAGGATTTTCAACCACTACTTCTATTGTGCCCGAAGTATTATCAACCTTAAAAGCTGATACATCGGGTTTTTGGATAGCTATCTTTAAAAATGCGGCCATATCCCTTGCAGTACCTAAATGCGATGCCGCATCGGCACGGTTAGGGGTTAAGCCTATTTCGTACAGGTAATCGTCGTTCAGTTTAAAATAATCTTTAGCCAAACTACCCACAACGGCATCATCGCCCAGTACCATAATGCCTTCGTGCGATTGGCCCAGTCCTATCTCGTCCTCGGCGCATATCATCCCTTCGGATAATTCACCGCGTATTTTTGATTTTTTTATAACAAATGGTTCGCCGCCGGTTGGATACAGGGTAGCGCCAATGGTAGCAACCACTACCTTTTGACCGGCTGCAACATTGGCCGCGCCGCAAACAATTTGCAGTTCTTCAGCACCGCCAACATCAACTTTGGTTACGTGCAGGTGATCTGAATTAGCATGGTCGGCACATTCTTTTACGTAACCTATTACCAATCCTTCCAGTCCGCCGGGTATGGCCTGTACGCGCTCAACACTTTCTACCTCAAGCCCTGTACCTGTTAATATGGTTGATATTTCTACAGGGGTTTTATCGGTTTGTATAAATTCTTTAAGCCAATTATAAGATATCTTCATTTATAAGGAATGATAATCGGCAAAGATACAATTTAAGGCGAAAGGATAAAGTCGGGAAGATGAAAGAACTACAGGTTCATTTAAAGCGATATGTCTAATAAATATTGGTTTATTACCTTTGTCACTCAATATTCCATCTTTTGAAAAATAATATACTTATTGTTGACGACCTGCACCCCGCCTTTATGCAACAGGCCGAGGCTAAAGGTTACGTGTGCGACTATCATCCCGATTTTACGCTGGAGGACGTAATACCCATTATAGCCAACTATGCAGGTTTGGCCCTGCGCTCCAAATTCGAGGTAGATAAAACGGTGATGGATGCCGCTGTCAACCTTAAATTTATAGCACGCGCCGGTGCCGGCATTGATAATATCGATGGCGACTATGCCCAACAAAAAGGCATACAGGTTATCAGCGCATCCGAAGGGAACGCCGATGCTGTAGGCGAACATGCTATCGCTTTATTGCTGGCCTTAATGAATAAGTTAAACATTGGTAATACCGAAGTACGTAACGGCCTTTGGCTGCGTGAGGAAAACCGTGGGTACGAATT
>JBDSIC010000148.1:0-3097 GCA_039918195.1 Mucilaginibacter sp. | reverse complement strand
CCAAATCGCGCACAAATGCACTATCGTTTCCACCGCCTTTTGCATATCCTGAACTGACACCCATTCCTGTTTACTGTGGAAAGCGTGCTCGCCTGCAAAAATATTAGGAGAGGGCAAACCCATAAAGGACAATCGTGAGCCATCGGTGCCGCCGCGTATGCTGCATAGTTTGGGCTGTAGTCCCGCGCGTTTAATGGCATCCATACCGTATGCTACTATTTCGGGATGCTGGTCTAATACTGCTTTCATATTCCTGTACTGGGCAGATATTTTCAGCGAATAGCTTGAGGCGGGATAGCCCTGCAAAACTTCGTCGGCTATTTGTTTAAGTACTCCGGCGTGATCATGCAGCTTAGCCTCGTCAAAATCGCGCAGGATAAAATCAATAACCGCCGTTTCTACATGGCCTGATATACTTACCGGGTGAATAAAACCCTCCATGCCTTCCGTCGCTTCGGGTGATAAGCTGGGTGGTAGTTTAGCGATGATCTCGCCCGCTATTTTGATGGCACTTTCCATTTTGCCTTTTGCAAAGCCGGGGTGCGCGCTGATGCCGTTAATGGTGAGTTTGGCACCATCAGCGCTAAAGGTTTCATTTTCCATATTGCCGGCGCTTTCGCCATCCATCGTGTAACAGGCATAGGCGCCCAGCTTAGCTATATCCACGTTATCAACGCCCCGCCCGATTTCTTCATCGGGCGTAAATAATATTTTTATAGTGCCGTGCTTTATTTCGGGGTGGTTAATGAGTTGGTAACAGGCATCCATAATTTCGGCTACGCCGGCCTTGTTGTCAGCACCTAACAAAGTGGTTCCACTGGCGGTAATAATGTCGTTGCCCAGTTGATTTTGCAGGTCGGGATGCTCACTTAGTTTGATCCACTGTGTTGCATCGCCAGGTAAAACAATATCCTGCCCGGTATACTTTTTATGGATGATGGGTTTCACATTTTCGCCGCTGCAATCGGGCGATGTATCCATGTGCGAGCAAAAGCATATTACAGGCACATCCTTTTTATCAGTATTAGCCGGTATGGTGGCATAAACACAGCCATGCTCGTCAAGATGCGCGTCGGTAATGCCTATATGTAACAATTCCTCAACCAGCAGGCGGCCTAAGTTTTTTTGTTTTTCGGTAGATGGCGAAGTGGCCGATTCCGGGTCCGACTGGGTATCGATCACCACATAACGTAAAAAACGATCGGTAACGGTAAAATTGAATGATGAAATGGTATTCATTGTACTATATTTATCCCCGGAAATATCTGTGAAAACAAGCAGCCGGAATGCAATAATAACTATCCGTTTACTGTTAAGTTTAAAAAAAGCATTTTTATTGCCGAACCGGCACAACACGATGATGAATGTAGAAGAACTGCGCGACTATTGCCTTGAAAAGCCCGGTGTAACCGAAGGCTTCCCCTTTGGCGAGGATACGCTTGTTTTTAAGGTAGGCGAAAAGTTATTCCTGCTAACCGGTTTGGAGCAGGGCGACCGGTTCAATGTAAAATGCGACCCTGAACTGGCCATTGACCTGCGTGAACGCCACCCGGAAGTGAAGCCCGGTTATCACATGAACAAAGCACACTGGAACACCGTTTTTATGAATGGCAGCCTTACCCGCAAGCAATTGCACGAGATGATAGACCATTCGTACGACCTGATATTTAAGAGCCTGCCTAAAAAATTGCAAGCCGAGATCAACTCATAAATCCAACCATGATAGAATATTTGCAAACCGCGCCTGTCGCATCCATTATATTTGTGCTTACCATTCTTACCACCCTTTACGGGTTTTATAATGACGCCGCGCAGAACAACATGATACTGCACCCATATAGTGTGTCGCGCAAGCAGCGTATCTATACATTAATTACCAGCGGCTTTATCCATAACGACTGGATGCACCTGTTTTTTAACATGTTCTCATTTTACGCCTTTGCCTTTGGGTTAGAAATGATAATAGGCCACTGGCAATTTTTAGTCTTGTACATGTTAAGCCTGGTTTTAAGCGATATACCATCAGTATACAAACACCGCGAAGATTATGGTTATCGCAGCTTAGGGGCCTCGGGTGCTATCAGCGCGGTAATATTTAGTGCTATCCTGTTCGATCCTAAAATGCAAATGCTTATACTGCCGATCCCCTTCCCTATACCGGCTTATATTTTTGGTGGTTTGTACCTGTTATACTGTACTTATGCTTCCAAATATTCGCACGACAGGATAAACCATGATGCCCACCTTTACGGGGCAATAAGCGGCATTATCATTACTATCGCGTTATATCCCGAAGTGATAAGCCACTTTCTGCAGCAGTTTGGCATTGGCGTTTAAATAGACAGGCTTATCGTATCAGCCTTAATAAAATTGCCTTCTTTATCCAGTAAGAAACTCACCGGGTTCTCCGGGTCTTTAATAATTTCCAGCAGCAGGAAGCCCCAGTTTTTCCAGAAATTTTCCAGCACCTGGCCGTAGGTTTTGTTTACCCAATGGTCGAACAGCGGCTTGCTGCTGATGCCGCGCAGCGGCATGGCCTCTAAATATATATCCTCATTTACGGGCAGTATATTATACTCGGGCAGGCGGTTAAAAAGGTAGGCCGAGTAAAAGAACCGGGCGTTCAGTTCTTCAAACTGTATAGGGTGAAGCGTATGGCCCGCAATTTTAGTTAATATCTCTTCGTGGTAGCGTTTGCCCGCGCCGTTATCCTGCAGGCAGATGATCAGCCCAAAATCCTTAATACGCAGCGAAAAGGTAAGCGTGTTGATCTCATCGCGGTAGCCAAAAATATCGTCAGCATTATTTACCTTAAACAAGCACAGGCTAAAAGGTTGAAACTCATCAAACGTTAAAGGCAGGTTAATGCTTTGCAACATTAAATGCAGGCTGGTAAAGCGGTGCATAATAGCATGCGACATGCTGAACTCCTCGCCCTGTGCGTGCTGTTGCTTAATACCGGCCTGTATCTCGTTAAAAATTATCCCGTAAAGCAGTTTGCCTGCCCACTGGAAAAGTTTAACCTCGTCCACTTGTTTAACTGCTTCGTAACCCTGCTCAAATGCCGCGGCTATTTCGGTTTCAAGCGGCTCTAAGT
>JBDSIC010000147.1:0-5785 GCA_039918195.1 Mucilaginibacter sp. | reverse complement strand
CCTAAATCCTCTCCAAAGGAGAGGACTTTTTAATATTGTATGTGATATAATCTTTTTATTGCTTCAAACTCTCCTCATTGGGGGAGCCGGAGGGGGTTAATAATCCCCTAAAGTTTCTTCCAGTTGTGCCAGTGCAAGAGCCAGTTGCTCATCATTTGGCGCAACGCCGTGCCATTTGTGGCTGCCCATCATAAAGTCGACACCGTAACCCATGCCGGTTTTAAGCAATATCATTACCGGTTTGCCTTTGCCGGTGTGTCTTTTGGCTTTTTCAAGCACCGCTAATACTTTAGCCATGTCGTTACCTTGACCTTCCAGCACATCCCAGCCAAATGCCTCGAATTTAGCTTTCAGGTTACCTAAAGAAAGTACCAGTTCGGTAGGGCCGTCTATCTGCTGACCGTTGTAGTCAACTGTTGATATCAGGTTATCTACCTTATTATGCGGGGCGAACATAGCCGCTTCCCAAATCTGTCCTTCCTGTAATTCGCCATCGCCATGCAGCGTGTAAACCAATGATTTATCACCATTCAGCTTTTTAGCTAATGCGGCGCCAATAGCAACCGATAAGCCCTGGCCTAACGAGCCTGAAGCGATACGTACGCCGGGCAAATGCTCGTGCGTGGTCGGGTGGCCCTGCAAACGTGAATTAAGCTTGCGGAAAGTAGCCAGTTCAGCTTTATCAAAATAACCTGAATGTGCCAGTACGCTGTAAAATACAGGCGATATATGCCCGTTGGAAAGAAAGAAAAGATCCTCGCCAACTCCATCCATGTTGAATTTAGGATCGTGGTTCATTACCGAAAAGTAAAGGGCCACTAAAAAATCGGTGCAGCCTAATGATCCACCGGGGTGCCCCGACTGGCAGCCATGTACCATTCTGACAATATCCCGCCGTACCTGGCTTGCTGTCTGCTCTAATTGTGCTAAGTCTTGTTTCATTAAATATTTAGGGTATATTTTGCGCAAAAATAAATATAAAAAGGGAAGTATCTTTTTTATTTGAAAATCTCTAATACCTGCTGCGAAGCGTTTTCGTTGTTTACCTTGTCTATAATTTTTTTGATAATGCCGTCGCCGTCAATAATAAAGGTTTTGCGTACAGTGCCCATGTATTTTTTGCCGTACATATTTTTCTCGGCCCAAACTCCGTAAGCCTCTACAATTTCCTTGCTTTCATCAGCTATTAACGGAAATGGCAGGCTGTATTTCGTCTCAAACTTTTTGTGGGATTTTTCGTCATCCGTACTTACTCCAATTACCTCAAAACCCTGGCCAAGTAGCGATTGGTAATTATCCCTGAAGCTACATGCCTCGGCAGTGCAGCCGGGGGTATCATCCTTTGGATAAAAGTAAAGTATCACGTTTTTTCCGGCAAAATCTGATAACGAAACTGCTTTGCCATTTTGGTCATTCGCGGTAAATCCGGGGGCTTTATCGCCTTCTGTAAGTGTTGCCATAGTGTGTCTATCTGTAAAAATTGGCAGTAAAATGAGATGTGTTGTCCTCATTATCAATAACTGTCATTTCAAATGTATGCTTTCCTGTATTAATATCAGCATCAAAAAAATATCTAAACTGTTTGCTTTTATAATCATGCTCAACCAATACCCATTTCCCGTCAATTTTACCCGCGTAACTTTTTATCCCGGATAGGTTGTCGCTCAATTTAAGCGATATGGTCTTTACAGTTTTTAAGTTTGCGCCGTCTTTTATATTAATGGGCGTGATCACCGGCGGCACGGTATCCACCCTCAAATAATAATCACCAAAAAAGCGGCACTGGCCTTTAACATAACCATCTTCATAAACCCCTGCCGCGACGTTCCCTGCCGTATTGATAATCACAGCCTTGCCGGCATACCTGCCAATAGTGCTGTCGGGTTTTATCCACAGGCTAAAGTTATCGTGCAGCGGTGTAAATTTATTGTGTATGCGATGTGTTTCCGAGTACGCACCGGGTTTACGGGGCAGCCTGGCGTAGTTAAAATCAAGGTCGTCGTAAAGGTTGCCGGGGTCTATGGTCACTTTTATTTTGTCGTTATTAAATACGTTCACATTATCGTACTTAAATAAAATGCCTGCAGGCTTAAATGGTGTTTGTACGGCGGCCTTTGACTGTACTTTTAGCAACAGGGTAGATGTATTGCCGGCCACATCCTTTATCACATATTCCACCTCGTGCAAAGCATCATCGTTAAAGTTAATAATGCCGCGGTCTATTGCTTGGGGATATATGGTGGCTTTACTGCCCGGCGGTACAAAACATTTCTGCATCCAGCGCCCCGATGTTAGAAAAGCTGGATAATCTATATAAGCGTTTATAGCACGAGTTTGGTCGAACGCGAAACGCTCGATAGCGTAGGTATAAACCGTTGTGCCGTCAAGCTTTAGCTCTATCTGGTAAATACCGTTACGGTTAGGCGATACGCTGTTCATATCGTGCCCGGTGAGGGCAAAGCCAATTTGGCCGCTCAGTTGCAGCGTTTGTGCCCTGGCCAGGCGGTAGCTGCTGCCTGCGCCGGTAACAGCCAGAAATTCTTTTTTTGTTTTCTCGTTGAACGGTGCGCCATCCAAATGATATACGCCTATAGATAATATGGTGGGGGGTACCTTGTCAGGGATGGTAAGCCCGAAAAGTTGCGGATTAATTGTTTCTTCGGTTTTTGTATCCCTTACCTCGAAATGAAGGTGCGGCCCGGCCGAAGCCCCTGCGTTACCCGCTATACCAAACTGTTGCCCTTTATAAACGGGTACCTGGAAGGCCAGCGGGTTAAAATCAACCTCGTAGCTTTGCTTTTGATATTGGTAAGCATGTACAATGCGCTCTATCTCGGGACTAAACCTTTCCAAATGTCCGTAAACCGAAGTATAGCCGTTAGGGTGGGTAATGTATATAGCCCGCCCGAAACCACCATACTGGATGCGCACCCGCGATACAAAACCATCAAACACGGCATACAGCGGGTAGCCTATGCGCTGGTTGGTTTTAAAATCGAGCCCGGAGTGGAAGTGGTTTGGCCGCATCTCGCCGAATGACCCGGCAGTGCTTGGCGGAAGGTCCAGCGGGTAGCGGAAAACATCGTCGGGGTAATACCTGCTTACAATAATATTCTGCGCCGCGGCAGTTGTGTATAAAATAAGGCAAAATAGTAGTGTAGTAAGGGATTTTTGTATCATGCCCTACTTAATATAAAAATCGAGCCGTTTATCGTTTTCGAGGTAAGCTTCCAGCCTGTCGCCTATTTTTATTTTGCCAACACCTTCCGGCGTTCCTGTAAAAATAAGGTCGCCTTTTTTTAGGGTGATGTACCGCGACACAAAAGCGATGATGCTTTCAAAAGAAAATAACAGGTTTTTAGTATTGCCGCTTTGGCGGGTTTCGCCGTTGATGTCCAGCCTGAAATTGATATTATACAAATCGGAAAATGCTGTTTTAGGCACAAAAGTGCTGATGGGGGCAGAGTTGTCAAAGCTTTTGGCAAGTTCCCAGGGAAGGCCTTTTTCTTTGTGACGCTGCTGGATGTCGCGGGCAGTAAAGTCAATGCCCAAGCCTATTTCTTCAAAATAATTGCCGGCAAATTTTTCGCTGATGTGTTTGCCCTCTTTGCTTATCTTAAGCACTACCTCAATCTCGTGGTGTATATCGTCCGAAAAATCGGGGTGGTAAAAGGGTTTGTTGTCTTTCAGGAGCGCCGTATCGGGCTTCATAAAAATAACCGGCGTAGTGGGTACAGGGTTATTTAGTTCTTTGGCATGTTCGGCATAGTTGCGGCCAATAGCGATGATCTTCATTAAGCCAAAGCTAAAAAACTTATATGGATTTCACCGATTGAAGAGAATGATTTACTGATTTATTGAAACGAATTCAATAACGATAAAGCATTCTGACAATCTTTCAAATCAAAAAAATCTAATAGAAAAAAATCGGTGAAATCGATACTAATCGGTGAGATCCAAATACTATAAAACAGAAACCCTCTTAATAGCCGATTCAGTACCTGCTATTATCCTTACGAAATAAAAACCGCGGCTTAGCTTGTTATTAAGCATGTAAGTGAATTTTTGATCGCCCGATTCAACCCTTTGCGAGAAGATGGTGACCAGGTCGTTGCCCAGCACATCAACAATTTTGATGGTTACGTTGGTATTGCGCGATACTTCGTATTTTAAATTCAGTTGGTCATTAGTAACCGGGTTGGGGTATACCTCTACATTGCTCAGCAGTTTATCATCGGCCCGATTTACTGTAAATTTGGTAGTTGATACTACGCCCGGTTTTATAGGCGGCAATGCAAATGGCAAACCTGTTTTAAGATATGATACTTTAGCTTTTTTTGATTTGCGTACCAGAGAAGTGGTGTCCTGGTTAGATAAAACACCCGCGAAAGCACAATTAATAGATACCGTTATCACGATAACAATCATCCATAAATTAAAGTGCGTAAATTTTCGCTTCATATTTACCAGTTGCCACAAAAGTATAAATTAAGACCGCGCTATTCAAAAACTGGGTCTTTTTATTTATTATTTAACAATTTTTAACAAAAAGCTCTTTTTCTTGTTGCTGTATTATTAAAGACTTATACGATTAATAATAGTTTAAGTTTGTAAATGGAAAAAATTAATACTTTTGCATTTTTAATAATATAGTGTCAAATCATAAAGATCTGCAAAAACTAACAGTCCCCGGACTGCTGATTAGTTTGGGAATAATCTACGGCGACATAGGTACATCCCCGCTCTACGTATTCAAAGCAATCGTAGGCTCACAACAAATTACTGAAACACTGATACTTGGCGGTGTATCCTGTATTTTTTGGACACTTACGCTGCAAACCACTATAAAGTACGTATTAATAACACTCCTCGCGGATAATAAGGGTGAGGGTGGTATATTTTCGTTGTTTTCATTGGTCCGCCGAAAGGCAAAATGGCTTGTTGTGCCTGCTGTAGTTGGTGGCTGCGCATTACTTGCAGATGGTATAATTACCCCGCCAATTACTGTTTCGGCAGCAATTGAGGGTTTACATTCACGATATGCTAACCTGCCTACAGTACAAATAGTACTCGTTATAATCACCCTTCTGTTTGTTATACAGCAATTTGGCACTTCGCTGGTAGGTAAAGCTTTTGGGCCTATTATGTTCCTGTGGTTTACCATGATGGGGGTATTAGGTTTTGCATATATAATTGATATGCCCGAAGTGTTAAAGGCACTTAACCCATACTATGCATACGCCCTTTTAAGTACTAACCCCAACTCATTCATTATACTTGGCGCGGTATTTTTGTGTACAACCGGGGCCGAAGCGCTATATTCTGACTTGGGTCATTGTGGCCGGTCCAATATCCGTATTAGCTGGATATATGTAAAAACATCGCTGATATTAAATTACCTTGGCCAGGCGGTATGGCTGCTACACCGGCAGGGTCAAAATATCGATCTTGATCTGCATAATCCTTTCTACCAGATAATGCCTCCCGGGTTTTTGATATTTGGTATTGGCCTGGCTACTGTTGCTGCTGTAATTGCCAGCCAGGCACTTATTTCGGGTTCATTTACACTTATAGCTGAGGCCGTTAGGTTAAACTTATGGCCAAAGGTTAAAATAAATTATCCTACCAACCAAAAGGGGCAGTTGTACGTTCCCAGTATTAACTGGATACTTTGTGCCGGTTGTATAATTGTGGTACTGATATTCAGGCATTCAGAAAAAATGGAAGCTGCCTATGGGTTAAGTATTACAGTCGCCATGCTGATGACAACAATATTGGTAACTAA
>JBDSIC010000146.1:0-2833 GCA_039918195.1 Mucilaginibacter sp. | reverse complement strand
GGTATCGGTAACGTCAATAAAAACCTGCTTTTTGCTTTCGCTTACCTCTACTTTAATGCTGCCTTTATCTTCAATGGCATTCACCGCGTTTTTAAGCAAGTTTTCAATCACCCAATCAAAAAGGGGTACGTTTAACCCGGCACGTACATTGGGGTCGCCGCCCATTTCAAAATTTATACGGTTGCTTACACGCACCCTGAAATAATCGGTAAAATCTTTCACCACATCATATACATTGTGATTTTCGAGCACCGGCCGCGAGCCTATTTTTGAGAATCGGTCGGCCACTATTTCCAGCCGCCGCACATCGTTTTCCATCTCCAGTATCAGCGGTTCGTTCTCAGCATTAAATTTATCTTTCAGCAGCTCTATCCAGGCCATTAATGATGATATGGGCGTGCCCAACTGGTGGGCGGTTTCCTTCGCAAGTCCCACCCAAACCTGGTCCTGTTCGGATTTACGCGACGAGCTAAAGGCGGTATAGGCCATTAGTAAAAATATGGCTATAACCGAAAGCTGTATGTAAGGGAAAAACTTTAGCTGTGTAAGCAAAGCTGAGTCCTTATAATACACCAGCCAGGGCGAGCCGAGTACCGTAACCTTTATAGGCTCGTGCTGCTCCTTCATGTAATTAAGCTCGCGCCTGAAGTAAGCGGTGTCATATTTTATCTTTTTGTTCTCTTCGGCCTCAATAGCAATAAATGTTTTGGTGGAATCAAGCCCCTTTTTGTACTTTAACTCTCCTTTATCATCCACCACAATGGCCGGTACGGTCAGGCTATCGCGCACCGCAAAAACATAATTTAAAAACTCATTGTCGTCTGATGCAAAAACCTGTTTCATGCTCAGCGCCCATACCTGCGCGCGGGTACGCTCGGAGTTGGCAATATTTTTTACCAGGTAGTTGGTGTATAATAGCGACCCGCTGGCAATAACCACCGCAAAAGCAAGCAGCGAATATTTCCAGCGTCGTTTTTGTTGATACGGATTCATATAAGTTGTCCAAATTACGGAATTAGAATTGAAGTCGGAAAGACGGGAAGCCCGAAAGCTGCTGTATGGTGTTAACTCACCCCGACTTCGCTGCGCTCGTCACCCCTCTCTGCTACGCAAAGAGGGGAAAAAAGAAGGGAAGAAAGAAGAAAAAATAAAAGCAAAAAACTCCCCCTCTTTGCGCAGCAGAGAGGGGGCAGGGGGGTGAGTCTGGTCACCCAACAGCCATAATAAAAGCAATCACGCAACCAGGTATTCACTAAATCAACCATTAAAATTATCTTTGCGCCGATGTCAGATAAAAAAGTTAGAGTTCGTTTTGCGCCCAGTCCTACGGGCGGGTTGCATTTGGGCGGTGTACGTACCGCGTTATTCAATTACCTTTTCGCTAAAAAACACAACGGTGATTTTGTGCTGCGTGTAGAAGATACGGACCAAAACCGCTACGTAGAGGGCGCGGAACAATATATATTAGAATGCCTGCAATGGTGCGGCATTGCGCCCGATGAAAGCCCGGTAGTTGGCGGCCCTTTTGCCCCGTACCGCCAAAGCGAACGCAAACCTCTTTACCGCGAATATGCCGAAAAGCTGGTGGCCGAAGGCCATGCCTACTACGCCTTTGATACACCCGAAGAACTGGAGCAGAAGCGTAAAGATGTACCTAACTTTCAATACGGCCACGGGCACCGCTACGATATGCGTAACTCGCTGAACTTGCCGTTGCACGAGGTAGAAACCCTGCTGCATAACGGCACGCCGCATGTTGTCCGCATAAAAATACCTGAGGACGATACCATTAACTTTAATGATATGGTGCGCGGCTATGTAAGTTTTGAGACCAACCAGGTAGACGATAAGGTGCTGTTAAAAGCCGACGGAATGCCGACCTATCATTTGGCTGTAGTGGTTGATGATTATTTAATGAAAATAACCCATGCCTTCAGGGGCGAGGAGTGGCTGCCATCGGCACCCGTGCATTTGTTGTTGTGGGAGTACTTAGGCTGGAAGGCCGATATGCCTAAATGGGCGCACCTGCCGCTGATATTAAAACCCGACGGACATGGTAAATTAAGCAAACGCGATGGTGCACGCCTGGGTTTCCCGGTGTATGCCATGAACTGGACAGATAGAAATAGCGGCGAGCTGACCGAAGGCTTCCGCGAGTTAGGATTTTTGCCCGAAGCATTTTTAAACCTGCTGGCTACCCTGGGCTGGAATGACGGCACCGACCAGGAAATATTTACACTGGACGAACTGATGCAAAAATTCAGCATAGAAAAAGTAAGCAAGGCGGGCGCTAAATTCGATTTTGAGAAAGCCAAATGGTTTAATGCCGAGTGGCTGAAACGCGAGGATGGTGATAAGCTAAAGGATAAAGTTAAACAGGTTTTTGAAGATAAAGGCATTGCTGTTACCGGCGATGACTACCTGGCCAAAGTAATAAGCCTGATAAAAGACCGCGCTGTATTATTGACAGACTTTTACGCACAGGGCGCTTACTTTTTTGAGCAGCCCAAAGAATACGACCTTAACGCGGTAAACCCAAAATGGGCCGATACTAAAACAGCGTTTTTTAATTTACTGATAGAAAAATACAGCACGCTGCAATCATGGGAAGCCACTGAACTGGAAACAGCTTTTAAAGCCCTTACCGAAGAAAAAGGCCTAAAAATTGGCGATGTGATGCTGCCATTCCGCATTATGCTGGTAGGTGGCAAATTTGGTCCGCATGTGTTTGATATTGCCGCTTTACTGGGCAAGGATGAAACAGTTGCCCGGATCGAGAAGGCGCTGACGGTGTTTGGGGTATAGTATTAGTGATTAGAGATTGGTGATCAGA